>CAISZB010000001.1 GCA_903889845.1 uncultured Verrucomicrobium sp.
TGGAGGCGAGCCGCGCGTTTGAACGAATGGAGGGCGTGCCGCCCTCCAAGCCTCCCGGCCCGGATGTAACAGAACTGGCCTACAGGCGCAACCGAAGGAGTGCCATCCACTTCGGATAGAGGGTGTCCGCTTCTTCTAACCCGCTTGGGAGGAATCACTGAGGGAAGAGGCTTATTCAAAGTGATTGAGTGTCACTCCCCCCAGAACCGGACGAAGGCCCGGTCCCAGCTCCGCTCGGCGTGGATCTCGGCCGACAGGGCCAGCCGCGCCTCGGGCGTCGGCAGGGCAGCGAGGAAGCCGGTGACGATCTCCGCCCACTTCTTCAAGTCGCGCGCCGGGGCGACGGCGCCGCGGCGGGGATCGGTGATCAGTTCCTTCGGCCCGCCGACGTCGGAGACGATGACGGGGAGGCCGCAGGCCATCGCCTCGATGACGACGTTGCCGAAGGTATCGGTGGTGCTGGGGAAGAGGAAGAGGTCGGCGGAGGCGTAGGCGGCGGCCAGTTCCTCCCCGGTCAGGACGCCGGTGAAGAGGGCCTTGGGCGTCGCCGCCGCCATCTCTTCCCGATACGGGCCGTCCCCGACGACGGCGAGGGAGAAGGCCGCGCCCCGCTTCTCCAGCTCCCGCGCCACCTCGACGAGGAAGCCGAGTTCCTTCTCCTTCGAGACGCGCCCGACGTAGAGGAGGACGGGCACCCCCGGCTTCGCGCCGCGCGCGGTCCAGAAATCGGGGCGGCGGAAGGCCGTCGTGAAGAGGGAGGTATCGAGGCCCCGGGGGAAGATTTCGAGCCGCGCCGCCGGGATGCCCCGATCGACCCAACAGCGGCGGTAGAACTCCGAGTTGACGTAGATCCGGTGGAACTGGCCGTAGAACCACTGCATGTAGCGCCACGTCAGCGTCTCCATGAAGGCGTCGTCGCTCAGGAAGCGGGCGTATTGGGGGAAGTCGGTGTGGTAGATCGAGGTGAGGCGCAGCCCCAGGAGCTTCCCCGCCGCGAGGGCACAGAGGCCGACCGGCCCGGGCGTGCTGATGACGAGCTCGGTGAAGCCCTCCCGCTCGATGTAGTCGAGGATTTCCAGGAAGGGGGGGAAGCTCATCTTCTGGAGCTTGTACTCGGGGATCTCGAACTCCCCGACGGGGGCGAAGTTCTTCACCGGGATGTCGGTGACGAAGACCTCGGAGCGGGAGGTCACCACCGTCAGGTCGGCCCCGGTGCGGAGGCCCGCCGCCGTCATGGAACAGATCGTCCGGGCGACGCCGTTGACGTCCTCCAGGGTGTCGGTGAACCACGCCCGCTTCTCGTTGCGGAGGGGCTTCGGGATTTCCCCCGGGGCGAGGAAATCCCCCGCGGCGGCCCGCAGGAAGGGGCGGTCCGGGGCCTGCTGCCGGAAGGCGACGACGTAGGGGAGGACGGCCCCCGCGACGGGAACGATCCCGGTCAGCGACTGGAAGGCGTCGAGGAGGCTTCCCCGCTCCACCCGGCGCATGAATTCGAGGAAGAGGCGGTAGGAGAGCTGGTTCGTGAGGTAGGAGGCCATCCGGAAGGAGCGGCGCTCCGGACCCGGCTCGGAACGGATGATGGCGTCGAGGTCGGCCTTCACCTTCGGGTCGGTGAAGAAGGCGGCGAATTCGCGGGAGAGGGTCGTCTCCCCCGGCTTGAAGAAGTCGAAGACCTGCCCGGTCCGCACCGCCTCGACGACGAAGCCCATCTGCTCCCCGAAGGAGAAATCGGCCGGGTTCTTCCCCGTGACGAACCGCTGCGCCACGGTGCTGAGGAGGTTGGCCGCGAGGGGGGCGGTCTTCTTGATCCGGTCCTGGGCGTAGGTGAAGACGGTGTTGTAGAACCCGCTGGAAAGGTGGAGAGGCGTCCCCACCTCCCCCTGCGGCGCGGCGAAGCCCGCCTCGACGTTGGCGAAGAAGGCGTCGACGGTCGCCGCCTCGGTCTCGGTCCACGTCCGGCCCGCGTAGAGGCCGCCGTGGTCGTCGGAGCCGCCGGTCAGCACCTTGCGGTGGGCGTCGGGATGGGGGGGGGCGAGGTCGTGGCGGTTCGCCAGTTCGTCGAGCTTCGCCGGGGTCAGGGAGGAGAGGATGCGGCCCAGGACCTCCTGCGCCAGGGGCTCGCGGTTCCCGTTGCGCCCTTCGAAGACGCGGAAGAGGAGGAGGAGTTTCTCGACGTGGTCGGGGGTCAATTTCCCGTTGAGGTCGGAGAGGGGGTGGGCGACGCCGTGGGGGAGCTTCTGCGCCCGGAGCCAGGCGGCGAGGTCGTAGATGTTCTCGCGCAGGACGGCGATCTCCCGATGCTGCCCCTCGGTCAGGTTCCAGACGAGGAGGTGGACCTTGCAGCCATCGGGGAAGTAGGTCGTGACCTCCTCGCTCAGGAAGACGTCGTCGTGATGGGCCGAGAGTTCCAGGGCACCGTCGATCCGGTTGTGGTCGGTGATCGCCTTCCAGCGCATCCCGGCCTTGTGGAGGCGCTGGTAGAGGGCCTCCGGCTGGCTGTAGCTCTGCGGCATGCCGAGCTGCCGCAAAATCCACTCCGAGGGCCGGTCGGAAAAGCGGGAGTGAAGGTGGAGGTCAACCCGGCAGAGAGGCATACTGGGCATAGGTTACCGGCTCGAAGCCGCGATCCAATGCGGTTTTCACGATCCGCTCGATTTGTTTCCGGATCGTCACATGGAGGAGGTCGTCGGGATGGAGGCTGATGCGCAGGAGCCGGTTTTCCCGGGAGCTGGAAAAGAGCCACCGGTTCCACAACACGGAGACGATTCGCCGCCACGCCGCCCGGGTGCTCCAGCACAGGGACTGGGAGGGGACGGAGCCGCCGCGCTGGGGGGAGAGGAATTCCCGCAGCGTCGTCGTGTGATGGAGGCCGACCTCCCGCAGGACGGGGAGGACCTCCGGCCCCATCAGCCACGCCGGGGCGATGAAGCCCTCGGGCGGAGGGAACCCGGCTTCCCGGAACAGGGCGAGGCCCGCCTCGATCCGCTGCAGGGCCTCGGCGGCGGAGAGGTCGAGGAACTCGGCCTCCCGGTTCGTGTAGAAGCGGGTCCAGAAGAGCGAAGCGAGGGGGTCCTCCCGGTCCTGGCGGTCGTGGAAGAAGCCGTGGAGGACCACCTCGTCCCCCTCCCCCGCCCACTCCCGGACTACGGCGGCAAAGTCGGGCGCGTTCACTCCCGGCCCGTGGTGGAAGCGGGGGACGACGAGGAGGCTGCGCCGGGGAACGCCCCACGCCGCCAGGGCCTCCCGCTGCGCCGCGATCGCCGCCCGGCTGCCCGGATGGACATCGTGGAGGGAGACGACCAGCCTTTGCGGCTTCGTCGATGTTTCAATCCTCATACCGCCGCATCGGTCGCATCAGCCGCCGCCTTGTCCTGGGCTTTTGCGTTCCCGCTATTTCCGTACAGGCTGACGTTCTTCTCCAGATCCTTGATGATCGTGAAGAGATAGACCTCCCCGTCGTGAAGGTGGCTATACTTCGTCACCCGGGCCTGATCGACGACGCGGAAGCCGAAGCGCTCGAACATCCGCGCGGCGCGCCTCGCCTCGTAGGCGATCACCTGGCCGTAGACCCCTTTTTCCCCGTTCTCGCTCAGATAGCGGAGGAAGGTGTCGATGATCTCCCGCGTCCCGGCAACGCTCCGGGCCTCGGGCAGCAGATTGATGTGGAAGTGGGGGAGGCCCTCCGGCGTCAGCGGGTTCTCCTTCCCGGCCCGGGTCAGGAGCCAATGGACGTACTGGCGCGTCCTCTTCCCGTAGGGCCGGGTGAAATAGCGCCACATTCCCACCCCGAAGAGGCGGAGGTTGTCCCACAGGCGGAACCTCTTGTACCGCCGCAGGTGGCGGGACCCGTTGAGGTAGCCGCAGACCCGCCCCTCCTGGACGATCACCAGGGTCGATTCCGGTTCCTTGTCGGTGTAGTAGCGGGTCAGGTAATCGGCGAAGAGTTCCCGATCCTCGAAAAGCGCGTCGATCGGCTTGCCCAGGAAGCCGGTATCGGCGCAGATCCGGCGGATCGTCTCCCGATCTTCCGGCTGGTAGAAGCGGACGACGAAGGGGACGGCCTCCGGCTTCGAGGGCAAGGGCGAAGGCGCGGGCGAGGAAGGTTCCATCCTCCCTAATTAGCCGCTTCTCCGCCCTTTTCCAGCCTGCTGTTCTTCCGGGCGTAGAGGAAGTAGACGACGAAGCCGATAGCCATCCAGACGAAGAGCCGGATCCAGGTGTCGTTCGGCAGGTAATACATGGAGACCCCGCAGAAGATCACGCCGAGGATCGGCACCAGCGGCACCCACGGCGTGCGGAAGGAGCGGGGCTGCTCCGGCTGGGTGATCCGGAGGACCAGGACGCTGAGGCAGACAATGATGAAGGCCAGGAGCGTCCCGATCGAGGTCAGTTCCCCGAGGATGCCGATGGGGAAGAGGGCCGCGATCACCGCCGTCACGGCGCCGACGAGGAGCGTCGTCACCCAGGGCGTCCCGCGCTTCTTGTGGATCTTCGAGAAGGCCTTCGGCAGGAGGCCATCCTCCGACATCGAGTAAAAGAGGCGGCTCTGCCCCAGGAGGAGGCCGAAGATGACCGACGTCAACCCAGCCAACGCGCCGAGCTGGATCAGCGGGAAAAGCCACCGGAGGGAGGGGCCGACCTGCTCGATCGCGTAGGCGACCGGCGCCGGGCCGCTCATCCCCGCATCCTTGTAGGAAACGAGGCCTGTCAGCACCACGGCCACGGCGATGTAAAGAACCGTGCAGATGAGGAGGCCGCCCAGGATGCCGATCGGCATGTCCCGCTGCGGGTTCTTCGCCTCCTGCGCCGCCGTGGAGACCGCCTCGAAGCCGAGGTAGGCGAAGAAAATCACTCCCGCCCCCGCCAGGATGCCGCTCGCGCCGAATTCGCCGGAGACCCCCAGGTTCTCCGGGATGAACGGGTGCCAGTTGGCCGGATGGACATGGGGGAGGCCAAAGCCGATGAAGAGGAGGATGACCGCCACCTTCACGATGACAATCACGAGGTTGAGCCGGGCCGATTCCCGGATGCCGACGTAGATCACCCATGTCGCGAAGGCCGTGATCAGGACCGCCGGGAGGTTAAAGAGGGCGCCGCTGTGAATCCAGGTCCCGTGCTTGTAGACCCACGGGGAGGAGACGAACCGGGACGGTAGATCGATCCCGAAGTTGTGGAGGAACCGGACCGCGTAGCCCGACCACCCGACCGCGACCGTCGCCGCGCCGAAGAGGTATTCCAGGATCAGGTCCCAGCCGATGATCCAGGCCAGGAACTCCCCGCACGTCGCATAGGCGTAGGTGTACGCGCTCCCGGCCACCGGGATCATCGAGGCGTATTCCGCGTAGCAGAGCCCGGCAAAGAGAGAGGCCAGACCGGCGACAACCAGGGAGAGGATCAGGGCCGGTCCCGCGTGCTCCGCCGCCACGTGCCCCGTAAGGACGAAGACCCCGGTGCCGATCGCCGTCCCGACGCTGAGGCCCACGAGTTGGGGCGCCGTCAGAACCCGGCGCAATCCCCCGACCCGGTCGGCTTGCTGCTGTAAATCGGCAAACGATTTTTTTCGAAAAAGGTCCATTCAGTTCAGGCTCCAGAAATAGTTTCACCAAGGGAAGCACTTTTCGAGCCTCGGGGGTAGAAAAACGGGGGGATGCGAAGTTATGTGTGCGGCCCGTTGGGACCGGGTACAATCGCTTCGCTTCCCTGTACAGCTGGAGGCGACCCGCGCGTTTGAA
>CAISZB010000002.1 GCA_903889845.1 uncultured Verrucomicrobium sp.
CGCCCTGCGCAACGATCCCCGTCTCCCCCTCGCCACGCGGCAAAAAGTACAGGCCGTGGCCTCCCACCTGGGGTACCGAGCCAACCCCCTCATCTCCAACCTCATTTCCAGCATCAAGAAGGAGAGGATGCCGCCGGAACTGGGCGTCGTCGCCTTCCTCGACACACGCAAGCGGCCCACGGACCAACCGGAGCTGGCTCTCAAGAAAGACCCCTTCTACCTCGGCGCTCTCCGGCGAGCCGAAGAATTCGGCTACCGCCTCGACGTCCTCCATCTGCAATCGCCCTCCATGACCTCGCGCCGGATGAAGGGCATTCTCCAGGCGCGCGGCATCCGGGGCCTGGTCATCAATTCCTCCCACATCCCCCGGGGCCACCTCTCCCTCGATGTCTCCCCCTTCGCCTGCGCCCTGCGCGGCTATAGCCAGCTCCGGCCCAACCTCCATCGCGTCTGTCACAATCATTTCCAGGGCCTCCTCCTCGCCATCCACTTCTTGCGGCACCTCGGCTATCGGCGCATCGGCATGATCGTGAACCAGCCCACCGACACCACAGTCAACGAACAATGGAGCGCCGGCTTCCTGAGCTATCAACAGCATCTGCCCGCCTCGCTGCGAATCCCCCCCTACCTGCCGAAAAAACTGCTGAAGGACGAGGTGCTGCGCTGGTATCGCCGTCATTCTCCCGAGGTGATTCTGAGCCCGGAGGGCGCCGTCTATCGCTGGCTGCGCCAGGCCGGGGTCGCTATTCCCGAGCGCGTCGGTTTCGCGAGCCTCGACCTCGATCAAAGTACGGAACCGGGACTGGCCGGTATTTGGCAGAACCTCGCCGAGGCGGGCGCCGCAGCGGTCGACATGGTCACGGCGCAAATGCAGCGGAATGAATTCGGCATCCCGCCCATTCCGCGGCTCCTTCTCATCGAGGGCGTCTGGCGGGACGGCGCCAGCGTGCGGCGCCAACCGCCTTCCCCCGCGTTCCTCCCCGCGAAGCGAGGTGCCCCCGCCAAGCCCAGAAAAGTCCCTGCATGATCCCCCTTGTCCTCCGGCGTTGCGGCCGCGAGGGTGATCCCTCACACCACGGGGAATGATGGAAAAGAGCCAAAACTCGAATGCGTTCTGAACCGGCGTGAAAACGTCGTCAACCTAGCGGAGGGCCTCGGCCAAGCCGATCGCGATTGGAAGGGCCCCCACGATCTTTCCGCCACAGCCGCGCTCACCTACGACGACACGGCGCTTCATCTCGCCATCGACGTGGAGGACGACATGCATTTCCAGACCGGGAACCCTTTTAAACTCTGGGAAGGCGACGGACTCCAGATCGCCCTCAAAATGAACGACAGCGACCTGAGTTATCTCCAGGCGGAGTTGGCCTACGTCCCCGGCAAGGGGCCTGTGGCCTGGGTCGATAAGGCCCCCTCCCACAGTCGCCTTGCCATCGGCGCCCTGCCCGAGGAGGTGACCCGCACGGCTTCGCGGGAAGGGAGTGTGACCCACTATCGAATCGATTTCCCCTGGAGCAGCCTGGGCTTAAACGGCCCGCCTCAAGGGGCCTTCCGCTTCAGTTTCCTTGCCAATGACAATGACGGGGCCGGACGCAAACAGTGGATCGAGCTTTCTCCCGGCATCGGTCGCCAGCAAGACCCTTTCCTCTTCCCCTTGTTTCTCTGCAAATGAATCCCATTGGATCAAGGGCGACCATCCGGTTCCAACCTCAATCTCCTTCTCCACGAAGGGGTTGGGTTCCCAGCCTCGCCAAGGGGCCCCACTCCGGGGCATAGTGTACCTCCCCTTTTTCCGGAGGTTCCCATGACCCATCTCTCTTTCACCCCCCTCACCGCTTCCCTGATCGAATGGGGCGCCACCCTCCTTTCCCTCGTCGGGTTCTGGCTCTGCATCCAGCACCGGGCGATTTGTTTCCTCTTCTTCCTCGTTGCCGACGCCGGATGGTTCGCCTCCGCGTGGGCCAACGACCATGCCTCCCTCCTGGCGCAGCAGGCGGTCTATATCCTGATGAACGTCGTCGGGTATTACCTCTGGCGGCGGGACGAGCGGATGAAGGACCTCCTGGAGGAGGCGGAAAAGCGCCCGCTGAACGTCTCGATTCAACCTAATGTGCTTTCTGTGCCGGCTTCTGGGGAAAGCGCCACACCAGCACCGCCATCAGTGCCAGGAGAACGAGCGACGCCGTGTAGCGGCTGATCGCCAGGCCGCCGTGGCTGAGGGGCTTGTCGAGGAAGTCGCCGAGGACCGCCCCCAGCGGGCGCGTGAGGATGAAGGCCGACCAGAAGAGGACCGGGCGGGAGAGTTGGGTCTTGAAATGGAGCAGGGCGACGAGGACCAGCAGCGCCGCGAAGATCGCCGCGCCCCCGAGGTAGCCGAGGTCGGCCGTGTCGGCCACCCAATCGCCGAGCGCCGTCCCCAGGGTCTGGGAGAACAGGATCGTCACCCAGTAGAAGGCCTCGGTCCGGGGCGTGCCCACCGTGTCGACGGCGATCGAGCCCGTGCTCCGGTACCAGGCGACGAGGGAGGCCAGGAGGAGCCCCAGCAGCAGCGCCGTCCCGCCCGCGTAGCCGATGCCGAGGGAGCGGTCGGCGTAATCGGCGAGGGTGGTGCCCACGGTGGTCGTCGCGACGATGGTCGTCCAATAGATCGCCGGATGGAATTTCTTGACGCAGATCTGGACGAGGACCGCCGCGATGAAGAGCGTCGCGAAAATCGCCGTGCCGACGAGGTAGCCCAGGTGCATCGACATGGAGACGGCGTCGCCGCCCGTCTCCCCCAGGGTGGTGGCCGCGATCTTGATCAGCCAGAAAATCAGGGTCACTTCGGGCACCTTGCTCAAGACGCATTTCGTGCTGCGCTCCATGCCCGCCCTTTCTCGCGGCGACCGATGCCGAAGGCAACCCTGAAATCATGACATTCTTTTCATGAGGCCATCGTTGCCAATTCCCCGGACTCCGCAAGAATTGGCGCATGACGATCTTCCCACGCCTTTCCCTACTCGCCGTCTTACCCCTCCTGCTGGGAGGAGCCCTCGCGCTCCGGGCCGCCGAGGCCCCGCTAACGAAGGACGACCCGATCCTCGTCCCCGGCACGCACGGGCGGTTCGACTTCCTGGCCGTCGATGCGAAGACGGGAAGGCTGCTGACGCCCCACGCGGGCAACGGGACCCTCGATCTTTTCGACGCGGTGAGCGGGAAGCTGCTCCAGATCGTCCCGACGGGGAAGGCCCAGGGCGTCGCCGTCGATCCGGCGGCGGGGAAATACTACGTCTCCGTCAGTCGGGAAAAGAAGCTGGCGATCGTCGACGCCGCCACGCTGAAGGTGGTAGGAGAGGTGCCGCTCCCCGGGGAGGCCGACGTCCTTGGCTTCGATCCCCGGAACCACACGGCCTACATCGGCCACGACGACGCGACGGAGGTCTGGGCGGTCGATGTGAAGACCAAGAAGGTCGTCGCCTCCATCCCCCTTCCCGAGGGACCCGAGGCGATCGTCTACGATGCGGCCCACGACCGGGTCTACGCCAATTCGAAGTCGGGAAATGCCGTGGCGGTGATCGATCCCGCTTCCAACCGGGTCGTCGCCTTCTGGTCCACGGCCCCGGCCCTGCTGCCCCACGGATCGGCAATCGACGCCCAGGGCAACCGGCTCCTCGTCGCCGGGGGGAACGGCAAGCTGGTGGCGATCGACCTGGCTTCGGGCCGGGTAACGGCCAGCGCCGACATCGCCCCGAAGGTCGATCAGATCGCCTACGATCCCGCATTGAAGCGGGTCTATTGCGCCAGCGGCACCGGCATCCTTTCCGTCGTCGACGCGGCGCAGGGGCTCCGCTCCCTGGGCGACGTCCCCACATCGCCCGGCGCGCATTCCGTGGCCGTCGATCCGAAGTCCCACGGCGTCTGGATCGCCTACGCCGCCGACAACGACAGCCCGGCCTTTATCCAGCGGTTGAAATAGCGCCGGCGTGTGACATTCGCATGGCGTTCGATTTCCGGGCTTGAGGCGGGCTTGCTTCTTGATTAAGAGGGGGTTGGACATCCCGAAAGGGTACGCCCCTGCAACCTCTTACCCGGAGAACCGATCATGCCCACCGCCCTCGCCCCCGACGCCGCGTCCGTCCACGAATCGCATCCCCACCATCCCGCCCACCCGCGCCACCACTTCCGCTTCCACCTGCCCCACATCCACCTCACCACGGCCTTCGGCAACGACTGGTTCGCGCTGAAGGCGGAGGCCTTCGCCCGCTTCTTCGGGACGCCGGTCTTCCTCATCGGGCAGACCGTCATCGTCTGCGCGTGGATGGCACTGAACATCGTCAACGCGACCCACTTCGATCCCTATCCCTTCATCCTGCTGAACCTCGCCTTCAGCCTCCAGGCCGCCTACGCCGCGCCCCTCATCCTCCTGGCCCAGACGCGCCAGGCCGACCGGGATAAGGCCCACGCCGAGGCCGACGCCCAGCACCGCGAGGAGCTGGCGAAGGCGATGGCGGAGCGGCAGCTCCTCGCCGCGCAGCAGACGGAGAAGCTCGTCGAGCTGGTGAACCAGAACAACCAGATGACCGAGCTGATCAAGGAACTGAGCCAGCGGATCGAGGCGCTGACCCGGGAGATGCACGGCCGGGTGCTGAACGAGCGGTCATAGCCTTTCCGCCGGAAAACCTTGCCGATTGTATCTTCATGCGATACACTTGCGGACGTGATTCATTCCTTCGCCTGCCGGGAGACCGAACGGCTTTGGCAGGAGGGGAAATCGGTTCGGTGGAAGGCTCTTGAGCGCCAGACGCTCAAGAAATTGGCCATGCTGGCCGCCGCCCGGCGAATTGACGACTTGCGGGTTCCTCCGGGGAACCGGTTGGAGGCGCTGAAGGGGGACCGGGAAGGGTGCCACAGCGTCCGCATCGACCGACAGTGGCGGCTTTGCTTCCGCTGGGAGGCGGACGGAGCTCACGACGTGGAGTTGGTCGATTATCACTAAGAGCTTACTGAAAAAATCGACCAAAAAAAACGACCCAAAAGGAGCGAACATGACAAAGACGGCGTTGAAGAAACTGGGTGTTCCCCTCGGAGCCGCCCGCGTCTCTCCCGGGGACATCCTCAAGGAAGAGTTCATGGAACCGCTGGGCCTTTCCGTCCGGGAATTGGCCCGAAGAATGGACGTCGGTCCCATGCGAATCAGCCAGATTGTGCAGGGAAAGAGAACGATCACCGCCGGAACGGCTCTCCGGCTCGGTGCCGCCTTCGGTACCACCGCCTTGTTCTGGATGAATCTTCAGGCGAATCACGACCTGGCCGTGGCGGCGGGGGAAGAGGCGTAAGTGACGATCGGGTGACATTTGCCGCGGCGCGACGGCGGGGGCGAAAAAGCCCTCGCCTTCCGGCGCACCGCGCGTAGAAAGGGGGACTCTCTTATGAAAATCGTCGTCGCCTATTCCGGAGGTCTCGATACCTCGATCATTCTCAAGTGGCTGAAGGAAACCTACTCGGCCGAAGTCATCGCCTTCTGCGCCGACATCGGCCAGGAGGAGGAATTGGCCGGCCTCGACAAGAAGGCCCTCTCCACCGGCGCGTCGAAGTGTTACATCGACGACCTCACGGAGGAATTCGCCCGCGACTTCATCTTCCCGATGCTCCGCGCCGGGGCCCTCTATGAAGGCCAGTATTTCCTCGGCACCAGCATCGCGCGGCCCCTGATCGCGAAGCGCCTCGTCGACATCGCCCGGATCGAGGGCGCGCAGGCCATCGCCCACGGCGCGACGGGGAAGGGGAACGACCAGGTCCGCTTCGAGCTGACCGCCGCCGCCCTCGCCCCCGACCTGAAGTGCATCGCCCCCTGGCGGGAATGGAAGTTCCAGGGCCGCAGCGACCTCATCGCCTACGCGAAGAAGAACGGGATCCCCGTTCCCGTGACGGCGAAGAAGCCCTATTCCACCGACCGGAACCTCCTCCACATCAGCTTCGAGAGCGGCATCCTGGAAGACCCGTGGGCCGAACCGCCCGCCGACATGTTCAAGCTCTCCGTCTCCCCGGAGAAGGCCCCGGACAAGGCCGAGTACGTGGAGCTGGAATACCTGAAGGGCGATTGCGTCGCCGTCAACGGGAAGGCCCTGAAGCCCGCCGATGTCCTCCGCACGCTGAACAAGCTGGGCGGGAAGCACGGCATCGGCCGCGTCGACCTGGTGGAGAACCGCTTCGTCGGCATGAAGTCGCGCGGCGTCTACGAGACCCCCGGCGGCACGATCCTCAGCCACGCCCACCGGCAGGTGGAGACGCTGACCCTCGACCGCGAGGTGATGCACCTCCGCGATTCCCTGATCCCGAAGTACTCGACCCTCGTCTACAACGGCTTCTGGTTCGCGCCGGAGCGGGAGTTCCTCCAGGCCGCCGTCGACCAGAGCCAGGCGAACGTCACCGGCACGGTGCGGCTGAAGCTCTACAAGGGGAACATCATCACCGCCGGGCGGAAGAGCCCCGTCTCCCTCTACAATCCCCACATTGCGACGATGGAAGCCGACGCCGGCGCCTACAACCAGGCCGATGCGACGGGATTCATCCGCCTCAACGGGCTGCGGCTGCGGACGCGGGCTGCGGTGCTGGCGAAGAAGGGGAAGAAGAAGTAGGCGGTATCCTTTCCGGAAGCCACGGGGCTACTTCTTCGTGCCGTCCGGGGCGTCGATGGTGTTTTCCGAGAGCGTGCCGCTCTCCCCCGGGCCGCCCGCATGGACGATCGCCCCGGCGCGGTCGGTCCCGTGGATGGCGTTGCGGGTCACGACGGCCCGGGAAAGATTCGGGTTGTCGTTGAGGTTGATCGCGCATCCCCGGTTCCCGTAGAAGGTGTTGTCCCGGACGACGAGTCCGACGACGGCGGGGTGATCCTGCCCGATGCTGATGCCCTGGCTGCCGTCGCCGGAGAAGAGGTTCCCCGAGATCACGGCGTCCGTGAGGCGTCCCAGTATGTAGACGCCGACCCCGTCGGGCGCGAGGCGGAAGACGTTGCCGACGACGCGGAGGCCGCGCGTGGGGGCGGAGGCCGTGTCGTTGTAGACGAGGTTCCCGCAATGGCTGACGGTGTTCCCGATGATCCGGAAGTCGATCAGCGCGGAGTGGCCGGAGGCGGAGAACCAGTTGATCCCCTGCGTGGAACATTGCCCGTTCCCGTCGAGGCCGTCGATCGTGTTGGCCTCGAAGAGGAGGCCGCGGTTGTCGTAGGACGTCTCCCCGAATCCGGCGACGGCGGTCAATAATTCCAGGCTCTTCCCGTCGGAGACATCGTGGATGCGGCAGCGCCGCACGGTGTTGCCGATGCCGTCGGCCCCGGGCGGGCGGGCGATCACGGCGTAGAAGGCCTCGCCCGTCGCGGAGGCGCCCTGCGCGGTGAAGCCGCCGTAGCCGTGGATCATCTCGACGTCCTCGACGAGGCAATGGGTGCCGTTGAGGCCCAGGGCCGTGGCGGCCGCCGTCGGCGCGGGGAGGTTCGCCCCGCCGGGGCCGGGCCGGTTGTCGAGGGTGAGGCTGCGGATCTCGCACCCGACGAGGCCCTCGGGCCGGACCAGCCCGCCCTGGAGGAGGGTGAATTGCGCGGTGCGACCGCCGTGGGTCGAGAGGCCGGTGTAATCGGCCTGGAGGACGGTGCGGCCCTGGCCCGCGCCGGCGAGTTTCCAGCCGCTCTTCAGCTCGATCCCGGAGGCGACGGGGCCGCCGCCGTCGTAGCGGCTGCACGGCTCGACGGGATAGACGCCCTCGGCGAAGTGGAGCGTCGTCCCGGGCGGGATCGAGAAGAAGAGGTCCTTCATCCGGGCCGAGGTGGAGCCGTCGTAGGGATCGGCCCGGGTCCCCTTGCCGGGGTGGCCGTCGGTCCGGATCGCGATCCAGACCTCGCCCGCGCGGGCTGCGGGAAGGAGGGCGGCGGCGCAGAGAAGGAGGGCGAGCGGGAGGGTCTTCACGGCATCGGCGGCGGCAACGCCGTGACGGGCCGGGGCCTTTCCCCGTCGAGGACGGCGAAGGCGACGTCGGCGATCCCGGCCTGGCCGCAGGCGCGGAGGAGGGCCGCGACGCTGGCGTAGTCGGCGGCGCGGTCGGCCCGGATCAGGACGCGGAGCGCGGGATCGGCGGCGGCGCGGGAGGCGAGGAGGGCCGTGAGAGCCGTCACGGCGGCGGGATCGACGGGGGCGGGGAAGCGGCGTTCGTCGATGGAAACGGCGCCCGCCTGCGCCGCCGCGTCCCAGCTGACGTTGGCGATGAGCTGGTGGGCGGCCGTCCTCGCCCGGCTCCGGTCGGCGGCCCGGTCCCGACTTTCCTTCGCGACGGGGAGGCGGACGCTCCGGTCGGTCCGCAGCACCTCGACGGTGGTGATACTCATGAAGAAGACGAGGAGGACGAAGAGGAGGTCGGCCATCGGGGCGACCTGGAACTCGGGCTCCGCGCCGTCGTCGTCGCGGGGGCGGCGCCTGCGGTAGGAGGTTCCGGCCATGGGTTGGGCGGGAGCGGGGTTACGCCCCCTCGACCTGGCCGACGGCGTACCCGGCCAGGTGCTCGTAGGGGAGGTTTTCGAAGAGGCGGTAGACGGCGAAGTCGGCCATCATGATCGCCGTCTGGGCGCGGTTCTTGAAGACGTAGAAGAAGAGGAACCCGGGGATCGCGACGATGAGGCCCGCCGCCGTCGAGGTGAGGACCTGCCCGATGGAGGCGGCGAGGCCGGAGGGATCGCCGATGCCGGAGGCGCCGAGGGAGTTGAAGGCCCCGATCATGCCGATGACGGTCCCGGTCAGCCCGATCATCGGGGCGACGACGCCGATGACGGAGAGGTAGTTCGTGTTCGCCTTGAGGAGGACGGCCTGCTGGGCGGAGACCTCGTCGAGGGCGTAGAGGACGGCCTCGTGGCCCCGGCCCACCCGCTCCAGCGCCGTCCCGGTGACGCGGGCGAGGAAGGAACGGTGTTCCCGGCAGTACTGCCACGCTTCCTGGTAGGCCCCCTGGCGGAGGAGGTCCTCCAGCCGGGCGAGTTGCGCCGGGGGGACGAGGGCCTCGAACCGGAGGGAGAGGAACCCCTCGACGACGAAGACGACGACGGCGACCGCGAGCGCCGCACAGACCCACACGGCCAGGCCGGAATGGGAGAGGACGTAGCCGAGGCCCGTCGCGCTGTCGGAGGCCGCCGCCGTCGCCGCCGCGTCGGCGGGGGCCGACGTATCCTGGGCCAGGAGAGGTAGAGCGGTGACGGCGAGGAGAGCCAGGAAGAAAAGACGGCGTGTCATGGGGCTGAAAAGGTTTAACCGAAGCAGGCCATTCCCGAAAGAGGATTATGGCGGGGCAAATTCTCCCCCCAGGGTGTTTCCCCCCAAGGAGGGTGGATTCAGCGGAAGGGGCCGCCGCGCGGCGTCAAAGGCCGGGGCCGTCTTAAAACGGCTGGGACGGGATCACCCACCGCTCGAAGATCTTCAGGTTGGTCGCCATGTCCTTCGGGTAGGTCTCGTAGAACGACGGGGTGAGTTGGGACTCCCAGACGGCCTTCACGCCGGAGATCGCCGTGCTGCTGACGGGCGTGGCGCCGGCGAAGAGCTGCTTGATGCGGGTCAGCTCCGCGGAGGAAAGCTGCTGGAGGACGCGGTCCCCGACGACGGCGAGGGTGATGCCGACGGCGATGACGGAGTTGGTGTCGTAGCCCGTGTAGGTCGTCGTGACCTTGCCGTCCATCCGGCGGAAGGAGAATTGGAAGCCGACGACGCCGGGCGCGACCTCGCGCGCGGTGGCGGCGTCGACCGAGCCGGAGAGATCCTGCTGGAAGGGAACGGGAACTTTGCTCCCCGAGCTCGACCACGGCACGGGGAGGTCGGACCGCTTCAGGACGACCTTGTCGGAGCCCTGGCTCGTGGGGTTGACGGCGATGGCGTAGGTGACGAAGGAGAGGTTCCGCACGGAGGAGCTGGAGACGCCGGGGACCGCCGTGTAGAGGGAGGGGGAATAGGTGCCTCCGCTGAAGACGCTGGAAGAGGGGGAGAGGTTGTTCGTGTTGTAGGTCCCGCCGGTTTGGAAGATCGGCAGATCGGGCCGGATGACGGCGTGTTCCAGGTCGGAGGCGATGAGGTCGAGCATCGCCCGGCTCTTCGTCGCGTTATCGACACGGCCCATGCCTTCGTGGAGGGCCTTGTTCGCCATCCCGGTGACCTGGGCCAGCATCAGGACGATGAAGCTGAGGACGGTGACCGCGACGAGGACCTCCGTGATGGTGAAGGAGGCGGAGGAACGGCGGGGGGAGCGGCGGATGGGCTTCATGGGAAGAACCTAGGGCAGGGCGACCTGGGCGGTAACCTCGTAGCAGGCGCTGGGGTTGTTCGTCGGCATCGGGGCGGCGAGGGGCCACCAGAGCATCAGGTAGACATTGGCCAGCTTCGGGCCGGTCGTCGAGTTGGTGCCGACGATGTAGTAGAGGTTGAGGGAATGGTTCGCCGCGGAGACGTTGGCCGTCGTCCCGTCGACGGCGACCTGGACGGTCTTCGTCACCGTCGCCCGGTTCAGGGAGGGGAGGGCGAACTGGGCGGGGGGGTTGGTCGGCATCGCGCGGACCGTGGAGATGAGGAGGGAGGCGACGTTGGCCGCGTCGATCTGGTCGGCCGATTCCTTGTTCGTCTTCAGCCCGAGGGCGAAGAGGCCGATCAGGGCGACCAGCGCGAAGGAGGCGATGCCGAGGGCCAACAGCACCTCGACCAGGCTGAAGGAGTTGCGGCGGCTCATAGTCATAAATTTATTTCCGATAAAGCGTCGTCAGGCCGGTGAGGCCGCTGATCTTGACGCAGGCGATGTCTTTCTCATCGACGAGGTTTCCCCCCTTCGCGCGGTGGAAGTCGATCCAGACGGAGTCGATCGGGCTGTCGCTGACGCGGACCGCGCCGCCCGGCGTGAACTGGATCACGGAGAGGGCCTGGGAGGTCAACCCGCCGGGAGGGATGCTGGAGGGAAGCTGCAGGGCGGAATTGGCGATTCCACGCACCTGGATCGAGAACTCGGGCGAGCCCGAGGGGGCCGTCGGCGCGGGGGGCATATCGACCGGGAGGGAGGCGATCTGATTGTCGCCGGACCCTTGGGTGAAGTACCCCTCCGTGCGGATCGCGACCTGCTTCAGGACGACCGTCTTCGAGACGACCCGGATCGTCGTCCCGCCGGAGAGGGTGTCCTCCGTCTGCCCCGCGGGGATGCTCACGTTCCCGCTCCAAGAGGAACCGGTCCAAGTGAAGGGGTTGGTCCCGTCGGTCGAGGCGTAGGTCACGATGCAGAGGGACTGGCCGCTGCCGTCGGGCGGGGTCAGGTTCGAGGGGTCGAAGGGATAAAAGACGACCCAGACGTAGGTGTTCTGCGCCACGGCGTAGGACCGGGCCTGTTCCAGGGTCCCGGTGATCTGGCCCAGGCTCTGCGTGAACTTCTGCGAGCTGTTCCCGTTCAGGGCCGGCACCGCGATGGCCCCGATGATCACGATCAAGGCCAGGACAACCATCAATTCGATCAACGAAAAGCCGCGTTGGGAACGGGGCGGGAGCGGGGGGAAGGGCATGCGGAAAGGAATTAGGAATGGAAGCGCCCTCGCTTCGCGCACGAAAGACGTGTGCGTCAAAGACACGGTTGCCTGAAAACCAGTTTTAGGCTACGCCTTTCCCGAATCCAAGTCCGAAATTAACCCTTCCCAACGTTCCTTCTATGAAAACTGACCTCCGCTTCCCGAAAAACTTCGTCTGGGGCGTCGCCACGGCGGCCCCGCAAATCGAGGGCGCGGCCTTCGAGGACGGCAAGGGGGAATCGATCTGGGACCGCTTCTCGCGCATCCCCGGCAAATGCCACAACGGCGACAACCTCGACGTCGCCAACGACCATTACCACCTCTTCAAGCAGGACTTCGCGCTGATGCGGAAGCTGGGCGTGAAGCACTACCGCCTCTCCCTCGCCTGGCCCCGCATCTACCCGAACGGCGACGGTGCCGTGAATCCGAAGGGCATCGCCTTCTACAACCGCCTCTTCGACGCGATGCTCAAGGAAGGGATCACCCCGTGGGTCACCCTCTTCCACTGGGACCTGCCCCAGGCCCTGGAGGACCGCGGCGGCTGGCGCTCCCGCCTCGTCACGGAGGCCTTCGCGACCTATGCCGACACCGTCGTGAAGGCCTTCGGCGACCGGGTGAAGAACTGGATCACCCTCAACGAGATCCCGTGCTTCACCAACATGGGCCACGGCCAGGGAGACAAGGCTCCCGGCACGAACGAGACCCAGAAGGTCATCAACCAGACCTTCCACCACGCGATCCTCTGCCACGGTCACGCCGTCCGCGCCGTCCGCGAGCACGGCGGCAAGGGAGCCCGCGTCGGCCTCACCGACAATTCCACCATCCCCGTTCCCGTCACCGAGACCCCGGCCGATATCGCCGCCGCAAAGGCGTGGTTCGGCGACGTGAATGCCCACATCCTCGGTGCGATCTCCGGGGGCGGCTACTCCGCCGCCTACCTGAAACGGTGCGGGGCCGACCGGCCCGAGGTGAGGAAGGGCGACTTCGACCTCATCAGCCTGCCGACCGACTTCCTGGGGATGAATATCTACAGCGGCACCTTCGTTCGCGCCGGGAAGAAGGGGAAGCCCGAGGTCGTCGCCTTCCCCCCGGACTACCCGCAGACCAGCTGTCCGTGGCTGAAGATCGTCCCGCAGTCGATCTACTGGGGCACCCGCCTGGCCCACGAGGTCTACGGAGCGAAGAACATTTACATCACCGAGAACGGCTGCGGCTACGACAACGAGCCCTTCGTCGACGGCGAGATCCAGGACCTCCACCGACGCGACCTGGTCCGCAATTACCTCAAGGAACTCCACCGCGCCATCGGGCACGGCGTCCCCGTCCGGGGCTACTTCCTGTGGTCGTTCATGGACAACTACGAATGGCAGGACGGCTACACCCGCCGCTTCGGCATCGTTCACTGCGACTTCAAGACCCAGAAGCGGACGCCGAAGTTGAGTGCCAAGTGGTATGCACGGGTGATGGAGGAGAATCGGCTGGTGTAAGGGGGGGGCGCGAAGTTGTGGGTCGCCCCTTCGGGGCAGGGTAGACTCGCGCTTTGCGCTTACCTGTACAGCTGGAGGTAATCCG
>CAISZB010000003.1 GCA_903889845.1 uncultured Verrucomicrobium sp.
CGGAGGCCTGGCCCTGGGCGCCGCCGAGGGGCTGATGGATCATGATCCGGGCGTTGGGCAGCGCATAGCGCTTCCCCTTCGTCCCGGCGGCGAGGAGGACGGCCCCCATGCTGGCCGCCTGGCCGATGCAGTAGGTGCAGACGTCGCAGCTCATGAACTGCATCGTGTCGTAGATCGCCAGCCCCGCCGTGACGTAGCCGCCGGGGGAGTGGATGTAGATGTGGATGTCCTTCTTCGGGTCCTGCATCTGCAGGAAGAGGAGCTGCGCGATGATGACGTTGGCCACGTTGTCGTCGATCGGCGTGCCGATGAAGACGATCCGGTCCTTGAGGAGGCGGGAATAGATGTCGTAGCCCTGCTCCCCGCGGCCCGTCTGCTCGACGACCATCGGGATGACGGCGCCGCGCCCTTCCGAGCCGCTGCGGTTGAGGAGGACCTGCGGAACCAACGTCGAAGTCATGTCGCTGAAACTCATCAGGAGACTACGTTTGCCTGTCCCAGCAAAAAGTCGATGACATTCTGGGAAAGGAGACGCCGCTCGATCTCGCCGAAGCCGCCGCGCTCGGAGAGTTCCTTCGCGAACTTCTCCACCGGCTTCCCGGACTGGTAGGCGAGGAAGGTGACGTATTGGGCGATCTGGTCCTGGGTGACGCTGATCTTCTCCTCCTCGGCGATCTTGCGGAGGATGAACTGGAGCTTCACGGTCTCCTTCGCGCCCTTGGAGGCGTTCTCGAAAATCTGCGCCTTGTTCTCTTCCAGGACTTCGGCGGGGATGCCCCGGTTCTCGTTCTCGGAGACGATGTCCTGGACGATGTCGCGGGTCTCGTCCTTCACGACCGATTCCGGCAGCTCGAAATCGACGGCGGCGATCAGGGCCTCGCCGATCTCCTTGCGCTGCTCGGCCTTCGCCTCGCGTTCCTTCTCCTTCTTCAGCTCCTCGCGGAGCTTCGCCTCGAACTCGGCGGCGGGGACGCCCAAAAGCTGCTGGGAGAGGTCGTCGGTGATCTCGGGGAGTTCCCGGACCTTGATCCCCTTCACCTCGACGTCGTAGACGGCGGTCTTCCCGTTAAGGGCCTCGATGGCCCCGTCGGCGGGGATGGTGACGGTGATCTGCTTCTTGTCGCCGATGTTGAACCCGATCAGGGCGTCGGTGAAGCCGGGGACGAAGAAGTCGGGACGGACGAGGAGCCACTGATCGACGCCGCCGGAAAGCTGGCGGGCCTGGGGCGCGATCTCCTCGATCGCCTTCCCCTCGATGGTTCCCTTGTAGTCGAGGACGGCGATGTCTTCCGTCTGGATCGGCCGGGCGGGGGCGTCGACGAACTTGCCGTACTGGGAAAGGAGGCGCTCCTTGGCCTTGGTGAAGTCCTCGTCGGTGACCTCGGTCGGGCGGCCCTTCACGGTGAGGCCCTTGTAGGTCGGGAGGGTGAACTGGGGGGCGACGTCGACGACGGTCGAGAAGCTCAGGGAGAGGCCGGGCTGGTAGTTGACGCTTTCGACGTCGGGGTAGCTGACGACGCGGAGGTTCTGCTTCTGGAAGGCCTCGCGGTAGGCCTTCGGGACGAGGGTCCGCTGGAGCTCGCCCTCGATCTCCTTCTGGTACTTCTTGAGGATGACGGCCTTCGGGGCCTTGCCGGGACGGAAGCCGGGGATGCGGGCAAGCTTGGAGTAATCGGCCGCGACCTTGTCGAATTCCTCGTTCACCCGGTCGGCGGGGACTTCGATGAGGAGACGCTTGCGGCAGGCCGAGATTTCTTCGATGGTGACGTTCATGGGCAGGGGGTTAAGAGGTAAATGGGGAGTGGGTCACTAAAGCGGCTCCCGGGGGCGGGGTCAAGCACGGAGCGCAGGCGGGTCCCGTCAGCGGGAACCGGAGGAGCGCCAGGGATCGAGGACCCGGACCTCGGCGAAGTCGGCGGCGTTCCGGGTCACCAGGATCAGGTTCCAGTGGAGGGCCGTCGCCTCGATCATGCTGTCGAGGACCGGCAACCGCCGCCCCTTCTTTTGGAAGGCAGCGGTCAACACCGCCCAGCGGCGGGCCACAGCAAGGTCGAAGGCGAGGACCCGGCCCTCGACGGCCTCCTGGAAGGACAGGAAAGCTTTGCGGAGGCTCCGTTTCCGTTGCCCCTCGGGAAGGAGCTCGATGCCCCGCTCGATCTCGCCGACCGTCACGGCGCTGAGAAAACAGTCGCCCTCGTTCTGTCGCAACCATTCGAGGACCGCCGGTTCGGGCTCCGCCCGCATGACCTCGGAGACGGCGTTCGTGTCGAGGAGATAACTCACAGGAGCACGTCCCGCACCGGCTCGTCGCTCCGCTCCAATTCGAGTCCGTGAAGGGAGCGCAAGGCCTCGGTCAGGCTCTTCGTCCCCGCCTTCCGCAAGGGACGCAGGACGATCTCCCCGGTTTCCGCAGAGAGCACCAGGAAATCGTCCCCGACGCACAGCCCCATCTGGGCGCGGATATCATGGGGAATGACGATCTGGCCCCGGGCGGAGAGGGTGGTGGTCACGAAGTAAGATAATCTTACTTTGGCGGTTTTGTCAATTCAGCTTCGGAATCGCTAAGCCCCATTCTCCGCTTGAAAAAGCTCGCCGCCAATCCCGTTACCGCCCCAACGGAAGAGGCGAAGGGAAGGAAAATCAATAATCCCTGGTTCACTACTTCATGGCTCCACGTCCTTTTTACGAAATAGTCATAAGCCCACGAAACCAAAATCGCCCCGTTTCCTACCGCAAGACCGAGAAAAACCGTGACTGGCCATTTCCACACCAGGGAGTGCCGCGACGTAAAAGCCACCAACGGCCATAGAACAAAAATCACGACGGGGACAATGAAGAATAAGCTAATCAAAGCCGGACCTAAAACATCAACCCAGCCATAGGAACTTGGATGCCAAATTTGAAGCAGCGCAAAATAAATCACCTCGCCTCCCCATCCGCAAGAGGCGGCGAGACATGCGATTCCCAACGACCTACGCATCCACGGAAAAGTCATTCTCATCCGCAATTTCGTCCGTCTTAATGCTGCGGCATCACATCCCTAATGCCGGAGTATACGTCCCCCGCACCGCCTCCACAAAGGCATGGATCTTCGCGTGATCCTTGAACCCGTTCCCGTTCTTCAGCCCGCTGTTCACATCGACACCGTAGGGCTTCACCGTGGCGATGGCCTCGCCGACGTTCTCCGGGGTCAGGCCCCCGGCCAGGATGACCGGGATGGGGTACCGGGTCATGATCCGGCGGCTCAGGTCCCAATCGTGGACGAGGCCGGTGCCGCCGATCTGGTTTTCCTCCGCATTGAGGCTGTCGAGGACGAAGGCATCGACAAGGGAGACGTAGGGGTGGCCATATTCGACGCAGGCGTCGTCGACGACGTGGAACGACTTCACGATCTTGATCCCCGGACGGTGCTCCCGGAGGCGGACGATCTCGGTCGGCGCGATCTCCCCGTGGAGCTGGAGGGAATCGGCCCCCGTGATCTCCAGGAGGCGGACGATCTCCGCGGCGGAACCGAGGTGGGTGACGAGGACGGTGTTCACCATCGGGGGAAGCTTCCCGATGATCTCCGCCGCCGCCTCGGGCGTCAGGAAATCGGGGCTGGCGTGCCGCTGCCCGACG
>CAISZB010000004.1 GCA_903889845.1 uncultured Verrucomicrobium sp.
ATCCCACGGTCGATGAGTTCCTTTTCTCGACCAGCCGCTCGACGCAGGGCGGGCTGACGCAGTCCGAGGTGAATGCGGCCCGCTTCTTTTTGACGGCCCACAATCGGAACTCGGAGCTCAATCTCTTCGGCCTCCCCCGCGTCGCGATCTGGCCGATCACCCGGATGCAGGGGGGGACTGGCTTGGGCGAGCCTGGGGCGCTGACGACGAGCCAACCTGTGCCGGTCGACAGCAACCACATCACGGCGAGTGATCGGCTTATCGCCTTCGCCTCCACCCTTCCGGCCAATGGCGTGCCGAAGCCCTATTACTTCATCCGGCAAAGTTCGCGGAGCTCGTTGAACGATGTCGGATTGAGCCAGAACAAGACGCTGTTGAGCTACCTCGACACCCTGACTTCGGCCAACCTGCCGATTCCCGGGTACGGAAGCAGCTTCGATCAAAAGTACAGCCAACTCGGGAAACGCCAGATTCTGACCGAGATTTTCGACTACATCCGCGACACGAATGTGGAGGACACGGGGTTGCCCGGCGGTACCGCCGCCAACACGAATCCCAATTGGTATGCTCCCTGGCTGCTGACCGATGAGGCCACCGGAATCGGGCAGGTGGTTCCCAGCAAGAAAACGGATTGGGGAACCCAGGGGATCGGCAGCTTTCCTCAGTTGATGGAAGCCTCGGTGCTTTTCGTCGGGCTGGGGGAGAATCCGGTCGCCGCCGGTTCCATTCAGACACCTGTTCCCGATGTGCAGGCGTCGGGCTATACCGCGACTCCTCCCGGTGCCGGGGCCACGCTTTTGAATTCGGCTGCCAACTACACGTATTATCCCTCAACAGGTCACGCCCTGGATGCGCAGCACCTCGTCGCCGGATGGTATCCGAACACCGGGCAGCGTGCGGTGCAGGCCTTCCTGCTGCTGAGTTGGGTGAACCCGGCCCATGCCCGGATGAACAACAGCAACCGCTTCATCGTCAAGGTCGATGGCCTGAACACGCTCGCGTTGGGCGGCACCTCGCTCGGATTTCCGGCGAGCGGCACCATGATGATCGGTTCCAACATGCAGGGGGCGAATATCGATACCGGCAATAATTCTCCCCAATATCTCTGTACCCAGTCCACCGGGTATTTGGATATCGGAAGCATGTGGGGCGCGGGAGGGTCGTTCCGGGCGAATTTCACGAATCTGTCGCTGTACAACAAGAATCCGTTCTATAGCCAGATCATTCCCGTTCCGATTGCGGCCACGGGGGCCTTCAGCGGAGGACCGATCACGGTGACGGTCTACGATATGGCCGATACGGGTCTGAGCACCGGATCGACCGGCGTCGGGAACTGCAATCCGTTGCAGACCCTTTCCCTGAACTTTCCCGCCGCGCCGGCCTGCCCGTTGCCGAATCTGACCCGCTTTCCCATCATCGGGAGATCGAATCTATCGGGTGGGACGCTTCCGGCAATGGATGCACAGCATCGCTATACGACGGTCACGCCTGGCGGTGTGGGTATCAATGCGGATCGCGTGGTGACGCCGACGGCGCTGGCGGCCTATAACTATGGCTGGGGGATGATCGATAATCAGGGCGTCACCGGCGTGGCGGGGCAGGGCGATGTGGTTCAAAGCCTCGTTTTATATAACGGAGCCAGCGGATGGCAGGACCCCCGGACCCTGGCGATTGGGTCGGTCCCCGTCGGGGCCTTCGTGCCGCATCCGGCGTATGGCGCCTCGGCGATGGCCCATAATCTGTTTTGGGATGCGAGCACGCCGATGCCGGGCAATGCCAGCACGTACGGGAAGCTGGTCTCCACGGTGACGCCTCCCGTGACTCAGAACACGGCCACCACGATTGCGACGGGGCCCCCGACGGCCTATGCCCTCAGCGCGACCATTCGTCCTACCGGGGCGCGCAATGCGGCTCCGGTGATTCCGCCCGCCCTGAGCGGCGTGACGACGACGAAGGGGGGGCCGGGGGACTGGGACAACGGGGTCGGGCGTTATCCCGATGGGCCATGGGTGAACAAGGCGGATGAGGGGGAATTGCCTCCGGTGGGGAAAAGCATCGGCGGAGGATTCATTCCCTATTTCACCGCCCGGCAGGGGCAGATCGGCCTCGGGACTTCGTATGCCTCCCCGAATCGGCAGATGCCG
>CAISZB010000005.1 GCA_903889845.1 uncultured Verrucomicrobium sp.
ACGACGTGACCAGCCCCGCCGTCGTCGTCCACTGGATCTCCCCCATGCACGTCACCGACGCCGAGGGATTCCCGGCGTTGTCGATATAGGCATTCAGCTCCGTCGTATTGAACGACGGCGCGAAGGAATAGACCGCATTCACTCCCGCCCCGCTCTTCGTCCAGGAAAGCGCCGAGACGAGGTAGTCTCCGTCGTAGTCGCCCGCCCGCTTGATCCCGAAGATCCCGGTCGAGGCCGGATCAGGCAGATCGACGATCGAGCCGCCCTTGCAGAACTGAAGCGTGATCGTCTGCGAGTCGCCCCGTTTAAAGCTCAGGCTCGAAACCGGCTGAGTGAACCCCGGCGAAACAACCAGGGAACCCACATTCAGGTCGAAATAGAGCTGCACGCCCGTCGAGGGGTGTCAACCGGGCGATAAGGACGCCTCCACCTCCCATTTTCCGAGAGGACACCGCTCCGACGCCCAGGAAAGCTTCACACCGCTGCACCCGCACTTGCGGCACCGGCCAAGCCCGGCGTACCCGGTAGGGTCCCAGTCCGGGCAGGCCCCGCAGACGGCCTTCCGGGCCGTCAGTGTTTCCCCCCGCACCTGCCGGAAGCCCGAGGCGGCGAAACGAGCCGAGGCTTTGGCGAGGGTGAGCGCCATCTTGCCGAGGCCGGGGCGAGGCGTCTTCGTCGCCGCCACACCGAGATCCCCTGCCGGGACCCGGGCCGTCCGGTACTTCTCGGCGAGGGCTGTGTAGGCGGCGTCCTCGAAGACGATCTCGTCGCCGTCGACCGTCCCCCTGGACAGAACGTCTTCGAGATAGCCAGCGGGCCGCTTCCCCGAGGCGGCGCGGGCGTAAAGGTAAGCGGTCTTGATGCGGACAGGCATAATCAGGGGGCGGGGTTGCAGATGTCCCGGATGTCGAAATTCTCGTCGAGACCCTCGGGACCGAAGGCGCTCGACGTGACCTCCCCTCCGGGGCCGAGGAGGGTGAAGACGGCGTAGGTTGAGCAGCAGTTCGCGTGGTCGAATTCGAGACTCAGCTCGATCTCGCAACACGGCCCGACCTCATTTAGGGCGACGGTCAGGTCGAGGGTGCGGATCGTCTCGGGGCATTCCGTGCAGCCGCCCTCGTCGTCCTCGGTTCCGGGGACGCAGCCGCAGCATCCGGCGGGATCGGAAACCATGTCGAGGAGGCCGATGAGGCGTTGGCTAGTGCCGCCGCCGTCGGTCTTCCACTTGAGATAGACGTTGAAGGCATCGTCCTCGCAGCGGTTCACGTCGTCGTACTGGAGCGTCATCGAGCAGGGCTCGCTGAGGCAGCAGACCCCGCACGAGCCGCTGCCCGAGGGCGTGGGCAGGCGGATGCTCATCGGAGGTCGGGCGTCGGGGCGGGATGGAGGGCCTTCTCGAACTCGATCACGACGGCGGCGAATTCGCGGGTCTCGTGGCCCTTCAGGTCGGCCCGGGCCAGGAAGCGGAGGGCCGATTCGAGGCGGCGGCGGTCGATTTTGAGGGTGATTTCGTTGGGAGGGGGAGGATTCATAGGAGGGGATTAGGACGGCGGGGTGGCGAGGATTTGCATCGTCTTGCTGACGCCGTCGACGCAGACGGTGACGGGGATGAACGAGGCGGTGCCGCTGACGGCGGAGGCGTCGATGTAGACGGTGCCCCCGCCGCTGGAGAGGGTGATCGCCGAGGGCTCGTAGGTGCCGGTGGCGCTGCCGTTGTTCAGGGTCAGCGAATAGGGCGTCAGCGAACCGACCATACTCCCCGAATAGACGGAGAGGGTGTCCCCGTCCGAGGCGTAGGAGAGGC
>CAISZB010000006.1 GCA_903889845.1 uncultured Verrucomicrobium sp.
CCCGGATCTGCGGCTTGCCGTAGACGACCCGCGCCAGGCTGCCCGGTTCCAGCCGGCAGTTCTGGCCGCCCAGGCGCATGCTGCCGCCCAGGTCGGATTGCTCGTCGCGGGTCTCGATCTGGCCGTGCTCGTCGCGCCACTCGGTGATCAGCGCAATCACCGGGTGCGGCGTCTGGCGATCGAATTCGGTGCTGTGGGCGCCCTCCAGGCCGAGGACGTTCCGGCAAAACTCGATGACGGCGATCTGCATGCCCAGGCAGAGGCCCAGGTAGGGGATCTTGTGCTCCCGGGCGAAGCGGGCCGCCTCGATCTTCCCCTCGGTGCCACGGCTGCCGAAGCCGCCGGGGACGAGGATGCCGTCCATCCCTTCGAGGAACTTCCCGGCCCCCTCGGACTCGATGTCCTCGGAGTCGATCTTCGTGATCTCGACCCCGGTGGCCAGGGCGCCGCCGGCGTGGACGAGGGATTCGTAGATGCTCTTGTAGGCGTCCTGGTGCTCGATGTACTTCCCGACGACGGCGAGGTTGATCCGGTGCTTCGGCGCGATGAGGTTCGCGATGAAGGCCTGCCAGTCGGACATGTCGCCCTTCGGGTTCTCGATGCGGAGGTGCTTGCAGACGAGGTCGTCGAGTTTCTCGCGCTCCAGCATGAGGGGGACCTCGTAGATGCTGTGGTTGACGTCGATCTCCTCGATCACGGCGTCGATCGGGACGTTGCAGAACATGGAGAGCTTCTGCCGCGTGTCGCGGTCGAGGGGATACTCCGTCCGGCAGATGAGGATGTGGGGCTGGATGCCGATTTCGCGCAGCTTCGCGACGCTCTGCTGCGTCGGCTTGCTCTTCAGTTCCCCCGCCGCCTTGATGTAGGGGATGAGGGTGACGTGCATGAAGAGGGCGTTCTCCGGCCCGACCTCCAGGGCGAATTGCCGGATCGCCTCCAGGAAGGGGAGGCCCTCGATGTCGCCCGTCGTCCCGCCGATCTCGGTCATGATGACGTCGCACTTGCTCTCCGCGGCGACTTCCCGGATCCGCTTCTTGATCTCGTCGGTGACGTGGGGGATGACCTGGACGGTCTTCCCGAGGTAGTCGCCGCGCCGCTCCTTCGCCAGGACGGCCTCGTAGATCTGGCCGGTGGTGAGGTTGTTCCGCTTCGAGAGGGGGGCGGTGGTGAAGCGCTCGTAGTGGCCCAGGTCGAGGTCGGTCTCGGCACCGTCATCGAGGACGTAGACCTCCCCGTGCTGGAAGGGGCTCATCGTCCCCGGATCGACGTTGAGGTAGGGATCGAACTTCTGGAGGGTGACTTTCAGGCCCCGCTTTTCGAGGAGGGTACCGAGGGAGGCGGCGGTGAGGCCTTTTCCGAGGGAGCTGACGACGCCGCCGGTGATGAAGATGTATTTGGGGTGGGACTGAGGCATGGCAGGAGGAGGTAAAGGGACTATTTCAGCAGTTTTTCGACAAGGGCCAAGTCTGAGGGCGCATCGACCCCCTGACAACGCATTTTCGTCGGGACGACGGCGATCCGCATGCCGTGTTCGAGGGCGCGAAGCTGCTCAAGCGATTCCGCCTTCTCCAGCGTTCCGGGAGAAAGGGTTACGAATTTCCGCAGGGCCGCAGCCCGGTAGGCGTAGATGCCGATGTGCCGCCAGAGGACCGGCCCGGGGGCGGCTTTTTTGCCCTTCCCCGGCGTCGGCGGGCGGTCGCGCCAAAACGGGATCGGGGAACGGGAGAAATAGAGGGCGTCGCCGTTCGCGGCGCGGACGACTTTGACGACGTTCGGATTCGCCGCCTCGGCTTCGGTCCCGATCTCGTGGGCGAGGGTGGCGATGTCGGCCCGCGATTTCGCCGCCGCCGCGATGAGGCGGTCGATTTCCTTCGGCTCGATGAGGGGTTCGTCGCCCTGGATGTTGACGTAGAGATCGGCATTCATCCCGGCACGTTTCACCTTCCGGGCAGCCTCGGCGATCCGGTCGGTGCCGGAGGGATGGTCGGGCGAGGTCATCACGGCCTGGCCGCCGAAGAACTCGACGGCACGGAAGATCCGCTCGTCGTCGGTCGCCACGACGACGCCCGAGGCGAGGCGGCTGCGGGAGGCCCGCTCCCACACCCACTGGATGAGGGGCTTGTTCCGGATCAGGACGAGGGGTTTCCCCGGAAACCGGGTCGATCCGTAGCGGGCCGGGATGACGATCAGGGTCTTCATGACTGGGGCTGGCGCTGAATCAGGGCTGGGCCAGAATCCACGAGGCGACCTCCCCGAGGGAGTCGGCGGCGAAGTCGGCGAAGCGGGCCGCCGTCGGCCATTCCTTCCCGTTCTCCCCGGTGCGGACCAGGGCGGTGCGGCACCCGGCGTTGCGCCCGCAGAGGATGTCGCCGAGGCGGTCGCCGACGAAGAAGGAGCGGTGGAGGTCGATCCCGTGCTCCCGTGCGGCGCGATGAGGAAGGAGCGGAGAGGGCTTCCGCGTCGTCAGGTCGGCGGCCTCGGGATGGGCCGCATCGCCCCGGACAGTCGGATCGCCGTGGGAGTGGTAGATGCCGCGGAAGGAGATCCCCTCCCCGAGGTCGAGTTGCCGGAGCATCTCCGCCGTGACGGCCCGGAGCTGCTCATGGGTGATCCGGCCCCGGCCGATGCCCGACTGGTTGCTGACGATGAAGAGCTCGAACCCGGCTCCGGCCAAGGTGCGCAGGGCCTCCGGGACGCCGGGGATGACGCGGACCCCGGCAGGATCGCCCAGGTAGGGGACGTTCCACATGAGGGTATCGTCCCGGTCGAAGAAAACGGCGCGGCGGCTCATGAGGAGGACGGGGAGGTGAGGAGGCTTTCCCGCAACTCGGCGGGGGTGAGGGTCGCGGTGCCGAGCTTCCCGACGACGACGCCCGAGGCGTGGTTGGAGAGCTCGGCCGCCTCGACGCCGCTCGCCCCCGCCGCGAGGGCGAGGGTGAAGAGGGCGATGGCGGTGTCCCTGGCGCCGGAGACGTCGAAGACTTTCTGCGCGCGCGTGGGGGTGTGGTAAGCCGGTTTCCCCTCCTGGAAGAGAAGCATCCCGTCCTCGCCGAGGGTGATGAGGAGGTAGTCGGTCTTCCACCGTTCCCGAAGGATCGCGGCGGCCCGCTGGACGAGGTCCCCGGCGCCGGGGGAATCCTCGTGCAGACCGGCGCAGGCGATGGCCTCGGGACGGTTCGGCTTCACCGCCGTCGCGCCGCTCCAGTCGAGGGGATTCTTCGGGTTGAGGTCGACGGTGACGACTTTCCCGTGGCGGCGGGCCTCGCCGATGGCGGCGTCGACGATCTCCTGGGTGAGGAGGCCCTTGCCGTAATCCTCGATGATGACGGCGTCGCACTTCGGGATCTCCCGGCGCAGGAGGGCGACGACGGCGGCGGCGTCCTCCGGCAGGAGCGGCCCGACGGTCTCCCGATCGACGCGGACGATCTGCTGCTGGCGGCCGATGATCCGCATCTTGTGGATCGTCCCCCGGTCGCCGACCTCGACGACGCCGGAGACGTCGCCCCCCTCGGCGGCGAGGAGTTCCTTCAGCTTCGCCCCGAAGAGATCGCGCCCCACGGCCCCCGCGACGGCGGTGTGCCGGGTGAACTGGGCCAGGTTCCGAACGACGTTCGCCGCGCCGCCGGGGTAATACTCCGACCGCTGCACCTCGACGACCGGGACCGGGGCCTCCGGGGAGATGCGGGTGACCTTGCCCCAGATGAATTCGTCGAGCATGAGGTCGCCCAGGACGAGGACCTTGAGCCCGGAGAAGCGGGCCAGGAGGGCGTCGAGCCGGTCGGCGGGAATCGGGGAGGGCATAAAATTTACGACAGGTTCACG
>CAISZB010000007.1 GCA_903889845.1 uncultured Verrucomicrobium sp.
CGCCCGACTGCGGCAGATCCTCGTCAACCTCCTCTCGAACGCGGTGAAATTCACCGAGAAGGGAGGCGTCACCCTCCGCGCCACGTTGCGGGAAGAAGGCGGCGCCCCGGCTCGGATCGAGTTCGAAGTCGCCGACACCGGCATCGGAATGACCGAGGCCGTCATCGCCCGCCTCTTCCGTCCCTTCACCCAGGCCGACTCCTCCACCACGCGGAAGTACGGCGGCACCGGCCTCGGCCTGGCGATCTGCAAGCGCCTCGTCGAGATGATGGGCGGCGCCCTCTCCGCCACCGCGGTCCCCGGCTCCGGCAGCACCTTCCGCTTCACCCTCCCCTGCCGCCCGCACACCCTCTCCGCCGCGGAGATCGCCGCCGCGAAGGCGGGCGACGAGAGCCTCCCCTTCGGCACCCGCTACCCGATGCGGATCCTCGTCGCTGAGGACAACGCGATCAACATGCGCCTCGTCCTCCTCCTCCTCAAACAGATGGGCTTCAAGGGGGACCCCGTCTCCAACGGCGTCGAGTGCCTGGAGACGATCCGCAAGGCCCCCGCCGGCACCTACGACGTCATCCTCATGGACATGCAGATGCCGGAAATGGACGGCCTCGAATGCACCCAGCACCTGCGCCAGGAAGGGAACCCGATCCAGATCATCGCCCTCACCGCCGACGCCATCAGCGGCGCGAAGGAGCGCTGCATCGAGGCCGGGATGAACAGCTACCTGACGAAGCCCCTCAACCGGCAGGCGTTGGAGAACGCCCTGCGCGCGGCGTGGACGGAGGCGAAGGCGGGGTAGGGGGCGCAAAGGGCCTTTTGCCCCGGCCTTGCCCCGGCCTTGCCCCGGCCCCCCGATTGGGGTAGGATCGCCGTTTTGCCTATGTCCTTCCAGGTTCCCCCTCTTCCTCCGCATGTGCTGCGGGACGCCGTGGGGGTGTTCCTCCTGATCGCCGCCAACGGGTACTTTGTCGCGACGGAGTTCGCGATGGTCCGCGTCCGGGCGACGCAGCTCCGGCCCCTGGTGAAGGCGGGGGACTGGCGGGCGCGGATCGCCTACCGGGTCACGCAGAACCTCGACCGCTTCATCTCCGCCGTCCAGCTCGGCGTCACCTTCATGAGCCTGGCCCTGGGGTGGATCGGGGAACCGCTCGTCGCTTCCGTCGTCGATCCGTGGTTGTCCCAGGTGATCGATCTCCGCGGGGAGCGCGAGCTGGTGATCTATCATGTCCTCTCCTTCCTCGCCGCCTTCGGGATCACCTCCTCCCTTCACATCGTCCTGGGGGAACTGGTACCGAAGACCGTGGCGATCCGTCGGCCCCGCTCCCTCATCCTCTGGTTCACCCCCCCGCTCCTCCTCTTCTATTACGTCTTCTTCCCGCTCATCTGGGTGTTGAAGTCGGCGGCGGCGGGCATCCTGCGGCTGATCGGCGTGAAGGCGGCGAAGGAGGAACACGGCTTCAGCCCGGAGGAATTGCAGGACGTCCTGGCGACGTCGAGCCACGCCCATCCCTCCGACGTCCTCATCAACCAGATCATGATCAAGGCGCTGCGCCTCAAGGAGACGACGGCGGAGCAGGTCATGGTGCCGCGGGAGAACATCGCCGTCCTCTGGCGGGACGCGCCGTTGAACGAAAACATGAACTTCGCCCAACGGTCCGGCTACAGCCGCCTCCCGGTCTGCGGGCTGGGAAAGGGGGACATCCTGGGCGTGGTCATGGTGAAGGAGCTGCTGTGGCAATACACCGTCCTGGGGAACCAGACGGAGATCGAGCCGCTGATCCGTCCCGCCCTCACCTTCCTCCCGAAGACGAAGCTGCCGACGATGCTCGAACTCTTCCGCAAGTCGCGCAACCACCTCGCCGTCGTCCTCGACGCGCAGGACCGGATGACCGGTATCGTCTGCTTCGAGGACGTGCTGGAGGAATTGGTCGGCGACATCCGGGACGAGTTCGACATCGAGAAGGGCCCCTTCTACGAGCTGAGCGAGAGCGTCGCCCTGATCGACGCCGGGATGCTGCTGCGCGACCTGGAGAACGAGACCGGTTGGCCCCTCCACGCAAAGGGGCGGGAGACGGTCCGCGAGTGGGCGATCGCCCGGTTCGGCCACCCCCCGGCGAAGCGCGCCCAGACCGACGTGGTCGAGGCCGGTTCCAACGTCCTCTACCGCCTCATCGCGGAGGAGGTCGGCGCGCAGGGGTTGCGGCGGCTCCGGCTCCTGAAGCTGAGGGTCGAGGCTCCGGCGGAGTGAGGGGGGATGAGGGGGCGCGGGGAGAAAGACGCGTCCTTATACCAAATCACTTTGAGTAAACCCCTTCCCATAGTGAATCCTCCCAAGCGGGTTAGATGAAGCGGACTCTCTCTTGAACGGAGGGGTCGGCCCCGCTTCGGTCGGACCTGTAGGCCAGTTCTGTTTCATCCGGGCCGGGACTGCCTGCGCGATAGCGCAAAGTACCCCAAGGGGAAAACTAACAGGCAGAGACGGGCGTCAACCCCTCCATTCGTTCAAACGCGCGGATCGCCTCCAGCTGTACAGGGAAGCGCAAAGCGCGATTGTTGCCCCCCTACTCCTGCCGCAGCGCCGTGATCGGATCGAGCCTTGCCGCCCGTACCGCGGGCCAGTAGCCGAATCCCACCCCGACGCCGACGGAGAAGCCGCAGGAGAGGAAGATCGAGAGGAACGTCGGAAAGAGCCACGTGCCGTGGAAGTAGCCGACGACGAGGGTCGCGGCGGTCCCGGCGACGATGCCCAGGCCCCCGCCGATGAGGCAGAGGGCGACCGACTCGATCAGGAACTGGAGCCGGATGTCCCGCCCGCGCGCGCCCAGGGCCTTCCGCAGACCGATCTCCCGCGTCCGCTCCGTGACGGAGATGAGCATCGTGTTCATGATGCCGATGCCGCCGACGACGAGGGAGATCGCGGCGACGCTGGCCAGCATGACGGAGAGGGTGTCGGTCACCGACTTGAGCGCCTTCGCGACGCCCGACATGTCGATGACGCGGTAGCTGTCGCTCGTCACGCCGGGGATGTGGGGCCATTCCCGCGTGAGGTCGAGGAGCTCCTCCTGCGCGGCGGGGAGGTCCTCCGGGGTCGCCGTCGTGGTGTCGACCCAGTCGACGTAGCGCCGGCCCAGGACGCGGAACATCGCCGTCTGCAGCGGGATCACGATGCGGTCGTCGAGGTCGTTCGTCCCGTCGGCCCCCTTCGGCGGGAGGACGCCCAGGACGGTGAAGGGGATGTGGTTGATGAGGATCGTCTGGCCGACGGGGTTCTGGTCGCCGAAGAGGCCGTTCAGGACGGTGGTGCCGAGGACGGCGACGCGGGCGCGGCGCGTGCATTCGTCGAGGGTGAAGAAGCGGCCGTAGATGGGCCGGGCGTCGTAGATGGCCTGGTAGCCGGGCAGGGCGCCCCGGACCTGGGTATAGACGTTGTTCGCCTTGTAGACGGCCTGGACGCCGCCGGAGACGCCGCCGGTGACGGCGGAGATCTGCGGGATCCGCTTCTCGATCTCCAGCGTCTCGTCGAGGGTGATGCGGGTCACGGCCCCGGCCTGCATCCGGACGCCGCCGGTCTGCTGGGGGTTGGCGAAGATGGTGAGGCGGTTCGAGCCGAGGGAAGCGATCTGCGTGCCGACCGACTTCTGCGCCGCGCTGCCGAGGGCGAGCATCACGATGACGGCGCCGACGCCGATGATGATGCCCAGCGCGGAGAGGGCGGCCCGGAGCTTGTTCGCCCAGAGGCTGGCGAAGGCCTGCTGGAGGCCGGTGAGGAAGAGATGCCAGCGGGGCGGATGGAGGCGGGACCCCGGCGCGGCGGCGGGGGCGATGGCCTCCTGCGCGGCGGCGGACGCGGCGGCGGAGACGGCTTCCCTGCGCGGGTTGCGGACGTCCTCGACCTTCTCCCCGTCGTGCATCCGGATCGTCCGGTCGGCCAGCGCGGCGATGGAGGGCTCGTGGGTGACGAGGATGATCGTGAGGCCCTGCGCGTGGAGGGTGCGGAAGAGGGCCATGATCTCGGCCCCGCTCTTCGAGTCGAGGTTGCCCGTCGGCTCGTCGGCCAGGATGAGGGTGGGGCGGCGGACGAGGGCGCGCGCGATGGCGACGCGCTGCTGCTGCCCGCCGGAGAGCTCGTTCGGCTTGTGGTCCCCGCGGTGGCCGATGCCGACGTGCTTCAGCAGGACGGCGGGGTCGGCGGGCGGGCGCAGGCCCTCGCCTTCCCCCCCCTTCGCGTAGATGAGGGGGAGGGCGACGTTCTCCTCCGCCGTGATCCGCTTGAGGAGGTGGAACTGCTGGAAGACGAAGCCGATCGTCTCCGAACGGAGGCGGGAAAGGGCGTCGTCGTCGAGGCCGGAGGCCTCCCGGCCCGCGATCCGCAGGCTGCCGGAGGTGGGCCGGTCGAGGAGGCCCAGAATGTGGAGGAGCGTCGATTTCCCGGACCCCGAGGAGCCGATGATGGAGACGAATTCCCCCTCCTCGATCCGGAGCGAGACGTCGCGCAGGGCGGAGACGATGGTCTCCCCCATGCGGTAGGTCTTGCAGACGTTTTCGAGGACGATCATGGCTCCTTCCCGGTCAGGGCTTTTTGTTCGGGTCCTTTTTCGCGTCCTTGTCTTTCTTATCCTTCTTGTCGTCCTTCTTCTGGGGGTTGCCGGGGACGAAGGAGAAGCCGCGCGAGGTCTTCTGGACGACGAAGGCGCGCCGCGCGATCCAGTCCCCCTCGTCGATGCCGGAAAGGACCTCGGTCCATTCGCCGTCGGTCTCTCCCGTCTCGATCTTCTTCGGGACGGGATCGGCCCCCTTCTTCGCGGCCCACAGGACTTCGTTCTCCGGGCTGAGGGCGGCGGTGGGGACCCGCAGGACGCCGTCGCGGTCGGAGACGATGAGGAAGACGTTCGCGCTGACGCCGCTGCGGAGGACGGCGGGGGTCTCGTCGAGGTAGATGTTGACCAGGTAGGTGGTGACGTTGTTGACGATCGTGGCGTCGTAGGCGATCTCGTGGACGACTCCCTTCAACGCCATGTCGGGGAAGCTGTCGAAGGAGACCTCGACGTTCTGGCCCAACCAGACGCTCTTCAGGTCGGTCTCGTCGACGTAGGACTGGACGATGAGGTGGTCCGACATCGTGAAGACGGCCTGCGCCGCCTGGACGACCTGCCCGGGGACGACCGCCGTGGAGATGATCCGCCCGTCGAGCGGGGCGACGAGGGGGGCGGCCTTGTAGACCTCGCTCCAGAAGGCGATCTCCTTCCCGCCCGCCGCGCGCGCGGCGTCCATGAGGGCGGCCCGGTTCGTGGAGCTGATCCAGCCCAGGATCTGTCCCTGCTTCACCAGGTCCCCGTTCTTCACGGCGATCAACTCGACCCGGCCCGGGATCGGCGGGGTGACGTTGAGGCGATGCTCCGGGTTGATGAGGGCGCCCTCCCGCAGGGTGACGCGCATCGGGCCGCGGTCGATCTGGAGGTAATCGTACCGCGTCCCGCCCGCGCCGACGGCGGCGCCGATCCCGACGATGGCCAGGACGAGGAGGAGGAGCACGCCCCCGCACGCGGCGAGGAAGACGGGGCTCTTCCAATGGAGGTGGCGGCGGACGGAATCGGGGAGGGGGAGGTTCATGGTCGTTTCCTGATTCTAGGTCTAAGGGATGGCTCCGAGGCCCCGCGCCTGTTCCCAGGCCGCCTCGGAGAGGACGGCGTCGCGCCGGGCGGCGAGGACGGTTTTCTGCTGGCTGACGTAGGTGTCGACGATCGTGTTGAAGTCCTGGAAGGAGATGAGGCCGGTCTTGTACTGCGCCTCGGCGATCCGGTAGCGGAGGCGGTCGGCGTCGAGGAGTTCCTGCTGGATGCGGACGTTGTCCCGCGCGTTGAGCAGGTTCGCGAAGGACTGGGCGAGGGTGAGGGCGGCCTGGTTCGTCCCGGAGGCGAGGGCGGCGAGGGATTGGCGGAAGGAGGCGGTGGCGGCCTTCACGTTGAAGTAGGTCTGACCGCCGTTGAAGATCGGGTAGCTGGCGGAGAGCCCCGCCGCCCAGCCGTCGCCCTCCGCCGCCCAGGCGTTCCCCTGGCGGGAGCCGGTGACGCTCCCGGAGATGCTGGGGTACCAGCCGGTGGAGGCCTGAGTGATCCCGGCGGCGGCGGCATCGACGGAGGCCTTTTTCTGGAAGTAGGCGGGAGTCGCCACGGCGAGCTTGTCGAAGTCCGGAGCCGAGGCGGGGCCGACATCGGCGGTGGCGAGTTCCCCCGCGGCGTTCACCGGCTCGGGAAGGCCCTGCCCGATGACGGTGGCGAGCTGCCGCCCGGAGAGGGTGAAATTGCGGCGGGCCTGTTCCAGATCGTTCACCGCCTTGTCGTAATTGGCCTGGCTGAGCATCATCGCCCCCTGGTTTTCCTGCCCGCCCTCGTAGAGGAGCCGGACGAGGCGGTCGGTGTCCTCGCGCAGCTTGATGACGTCCCGGCTGAGGTCGAGGAGGCCCTGGGAGTAGAGAAGTTGCGCGAAGGCGGTCTTCAGACCGTAGCTCGTCGTCGCCTTCTGCGAGTTGAGTGTGGCGAAGGCGAGGGAGAGCTGGGCCTTCCCCTGCTCGATGTTCCCCTTCGTGGCGAAACCGTCGAAGATCGTCTGCGTGAGGGAGAGCTGCTGGAGATAGCTCGTCGAATAATTCTTCGGGGCGGTCGCCCCCGGACCGCGGTAGGTCCGCGTGTCGCCGAAGGAGATCGCGATCTGCGGATAGAGCGTCGAGTAGGCCCCGCGCCGGACCGCGTCGCTGTTCAGGACCCCCTCCCGCGCCCCCTGAAGATCGGGATTATGCTGGATCGCCAATTGGATGCAATCGACCCACGTCAGCGGCGAAGGGGGCCCCACCGGAGCAGGGGCTGGCGAAGGCGAAGGCGAGGAAGACGGAGCCGGAGCCGATATCGGGACCGGTTCTTCAGAGAAGAGGGGGGGGAAAGGAAGGAGAAAGAAGGCGATTGCGCCTATCGTCAAACAGACGGTCTTCCTCCGTGGTAAATACATCATTCCCTCCGTTGCGGAGAGGAGGTGTTACTCAATTTACCGGGGAAATGAAAGGGGGAAACGCGGGAAATGCCTCAGCGCGGCGATTTTACGGAGGCCGGAGGGGCTACGCCGCCCTCTTTTGGAGGGGGGAACCGGGTAGGGTTTCCCCCCATTGGCCCGCCCTGGGAAGCGGCCCAGGGTGGACCTCATGAAAATCATTCTCAAAGGGCTGCTGCTACTGGCCCTCGTCGCCGTGCCGCTCACGACCTTGACTCTCCCCGCCCAGGCCGAGGTCATTATCGGTTTTGGGGACGGGCATCATCACCACCACCATCATCATCGCCATTATCACGACCGGCATTAGAGCATTTTCACATCATATTTGACGCAAAAAGCACCCCGCAGGGGTGCCAGCCGGTAGCCGGTGGTTGAGGGGCGCAAGCCCCGACACCACCGGTTTACGTCGGAGAATGAAACCGCCCCGGAAAGAAGTTCGCTTTTCCCTGATTCCAGCCGGGGTGGTCTCCTTGCGACCCGTTTCCAGCGTGCGCTCCGGCTGAGTCGCACAGGAAAGACAGCTTCAGTGCAGAGCGCCATTTCATCCCGTTTCACACCGGTGGTGTCGGCC
>CAISZB010000008.1 GCA_903889845.1 uncultured Verrucomicrobium sp.
GCTCCGCCCGGGAGGTGAACATCCGGTAGGGCTCCTGGGTCCCCTTCGTCACGAGGTCGTCGACGAGGACGCCGAGGTAGGCCTGGTCCCGGCCCAGGATGACGGCGGGCTTCCCTTGGACCTTCCGCGCCGCGTTGATCCCGGCGTGGAGGCCCTGGGCCGCCGCCTCCTCGTAGCCGGAGGTCCCATTGAGCTGCCCGGCGAAGAAGAGCCCTTCGACCTTCTTCGTCTCGAAGGAGGCGTGGAGCTGGGTCGGCGGGCAGAAGTCGTACTCGACGGCGTAGCCGGGGCGGACGATCTCGGCCTTCTCCAGCCCGGGGATCGACCGGATGAAGGCGTATTGGACCTCGAAGGGGAGGCTGGTGGAGCAGCCGTTGACGTAGACCTCGGCGGTGTGGCGTCCCTCCGGCTCCAGGAAGATCTGGTGGCGGTCCTTGTCGGCAAAGCGGGTCACCTTGTCCTCGATGGAGGGGCAGTAGCGGGGGCCGACCCCCTCGATCACGCCGCAGAACATCGGCGACTGGTCGAGATTGGCCCGGATGATGGCGTGGGTCTCCTCGGTCGTGTAGGTGACCCAGCACGGCAATTGTTCCACGTGGAACATACCGTTAGACCACGAGTTCAGGGTGAAGAGGTCGTGCGGGCCCTTTTGGATCGTCTCCGGGAGGTAGGAGAAGAGGGGGGCGGGATCGTCGCCCGGCTGGGGCTGGCACTTCGAGAAGTCGATCGAGTTCCCGTTGAGGCGGGGCGGGGTCCCGGTCTTCAAGCGGCCCAGCTCGAAGCCGAGCCGACGGAGGGCGTCGGAGAAGCCGCTGGCCGCATCGCCCATCCGGCCCCCGGCCTGATTCTTCAGGCCGACGTGGAGAAGGCCTTGCAAAAACGTCCCCGTCGTGACGACGACGGTCCGCGCCCGGTAGGTGACCCCGAGGTTCGTGACGATCCCGGCGATCCGGTCGCCCTCGACCAGGAGGTCGGCGATATGGCCCTGCTTCAGGTCGAGGTTCGGCTGGCCTTCGATGGTCGCCTTCATGCGGAACTGATAGGCCTTCTTATCGCACTGGGCGCGGGGGGCGCGGACGGAGGGGCCCTTCCGGGAATTGAGCATCCGGAACTGGATGCCGGTGGCGTCGGCATTGAGGCCCATCTCCCCGCCCAGGGCATCGATCTCCCGGACCAGGTGCCCCTTCGCCAGGCCGCCGATCGCGGGGTTGCACGACATCTGCCCGACGGTATCGAGGTTCATCGTCAGAAGGAGCGTCCGGCACCCCATCCGGGCGGCGGCCAGCGCCGCCTCCACCCCCGCATGCCCGGCGCCGACGACGGCGACATCGTAATGGGTGGGGTAGAGCATGGGCAAGAAAGGGGAAGAACGGGCGAGGGTAGCGCAAAGGGTGGGCCGAGGCAAGGATCGGTAAGGGGATGAATATAAGGTGGTTTTCTCCTTCGATATCCGTACCATGTGGCGGCAAGATGGATCTCTACACGAATGTGAAGGCGCCGCTGACTCGATGGCTCGTCCAGGGCGGTTTCCTGAAGGAGGCGTTCGTGGTCCTCGACGTTGGCGTGCAGGGAGGGGAACAATTCCGCTGGAACGCCCTGGGCGACCACCTGGTCGTCCACGGCTTCGACGCCCTTCCCTCCGTGATCGAGGGCCTGACGAAGAACAACGCCAATCCCTCCCGCGTCCACTACCATTGGATGGCCCTGGGCAACGAGGACGGCGAGCGGGAATTCTTCGTCTCCAGCGATCCTTTTTCGAGTTCCTTCAACCCGGCGACCGATGGTGGGCGGACGGTCACAGGAATCCGGGTGCCGATCCGCCGCCTCGACACACTGCTGGGCGAAGGGCTTTTTCCCGCCCCCGACGCGCTGAAAACCGATGTCGAGGCTTTCGAGACACGCGTATTGGCCGGGGCGCCCCGGGTGCTGTTGGGCTTGTCCAGTTTCGAGAGCGAATCGTCGTTCCGGGTCCAGAGGGCCTATCCCAACGAGCATATTTTCACGCTGCAGCGGATGGCCGGAGAGCATCGCCTGCTCCCCGCCGACATCCAGTTCGAGCGACACCCGACGACGGCCTTTCAGAGTGCTCTGGAACGCTGCGGGCGTCCCCGGGTGGCGCGCCTGGATTGGCTGGGGAGGCCCGGCACGACGAACATCCTCTTCACCCACGACTACGTCCAGGAGGCGGCCTACCCCGAAACCGACGCCAGCCCCTCCCCGAAACCGACCATCGACAGGCTCCTTAAGGCGATGATTGTCCACGAGTTGTATGGACTGGGCGACGTCTCGCTGGAGATCGCCGAGTATTTCAAGGAGCCCCTTGCCCAACGCCTCGACGTTGATCGGGCGATCGATCTGCTCGTGCGCGAAAGCCCGCGCGACCCGCTCGAAGGGCGCTGGCTCAGGAACAGGGCCAGAAAACTGGCCCAGGACCTGGGATGCCTCTCCGCGCTGCGCGCCGTCAAAAGGAAATGGCGCGGGTAGCCTGTCATCGACATTAAGGAAAGGGGTGCAGTTTGCGGAAACCAAACGTCGCCGGCGTAACCGGCCAGTTGGCC
>CAISZB010000009.1 GCA_903889845.1 uncultured Verrucomicrobium sp.
CCCGCCCCACCCCAGGCATCACAGAAGGATGTTCTGGCACACCGCGACCGGCCCGATCCTCCTCGGATCGCGCCCGCTCGTCATGGGCATCCTGAACGTCACCCCCGACTCGTTCTCCGACGGGGGCCGCTTCCTGCAAAAAGACTCCGCCGTTGCCCGCGCCCTGGAGATGGAGGCGGCGGGGGCCGACCTCCTCGACCTCGGCGCCGAGTCGACCCGCCCCGGCGCACAGCCCGTTTCCGCCGAGGAGGAATCGCATCGCCTCTTCCCCGTCCTCGAAGTCCTCCGGGGCAAACTCACTCTCCCGATCTCCGTCGATACGACGAAGGCCGCCGTCGCCGAGGGGGCGTGGGAGCGCGGGGCCGCCATCGTCAACGACATCTCCGGGGGCCGCTTCGACCCCGGCCTCTGGCCCGTCGTCGCCCGGCGCGGCCTCGGCTACGTCCTCACCCATTCCCGGGGGACGCCGCAGACGATGCAGACCCTGACCGGCTACGCCGGGGGGGACGTCGCCGGGGAGGTCGCCCGGGAACTGAGCGCTACCGCCGCCGAAGCGGAGCGGGCCGGGATCGCGCGGGAGCGGATCGTCCTCGACCCCGGCTTCGGCTTCGCGAAGACGGCGGAGGAAAACCTCGCCCTCCTCGCGGGCCTCGACCGGCTCTCGGAGTGTGGCTTTCCCCTCCTCGTCGGCCTCTCCCGGAAATCGTTCCTGAAAAGGGTTGCCGGGGAAGCCGCCTTGGAGGTAAGCACAAGGGTGGCCGAAACCCTTGCCGCGACGCGGGGAGCCCGGATCTGGCGGACGCACGACATCGCCGCCGCCCGGGCCGCGAGCCTCGTTCTCTCCACCCTTTTCCCTACCGACCCACCATCATGGACCTGACGCGGCTCCCCTGGCCCTGGGCGATCGAGATCGCCATCATCTCCATCGGCCTCTACTTCATCTGGAAGCTCTTCCACGGCACCCGGGGAGCGCGCGTGCTGACGGGCCTCGTCATCCTCCTCGTCACCCTCACCCTCGTCTCCCACTTCCTCCGCCTCTCCGTCGTCGACGCGATCCTGGAGCAGTGCTACCCCTCGCTCCTCCTCGGCATCGTCATCCTCTTCCAGCCGGAACTGCGCCAGATGCTCTCCGAATTGGGGGGCAAACCCGTCTTCCGCAGCAGCCACCAGCAGAGCGAGGTGATCGAGCACATCGTCAACGCGATCGAGATCCTCCAGCGGGAACGCTACGGCGCCCTCATCGCGATCGAGCAGCAGGACGTCTTCAACCCCGGCCGCGACACCGGGACCCAGCTCAACGCCGAGGTCAGCGCCGACCTCCTTGCCACGATCTTCTTCCCAAAGACCCCCCTCCACGACGGCGGGGTCATCATCCGGGGGAACAAGATCGCCACCGCCGCCGCCATCTTTCCGCTGACCCACCGGGAACAACTCGACCGCGCCCTGGGCCTCCGGCACCGCGCCGCCCTCGGCCTCTCCGAGGAGACCGACGCCGTGATCGTCGTCCTCTCCGAGGAGACCGGCACCATCGCCCTGGCCCGGAGCGGCCACCTCCTCCGCCCCCTCGACCCCGATGGTCTCCGCACCCGCCTCAGCGAGATCCTGCTGTGAAAACCTTCCTCTTCTTCAACTGGCGGCAGAAGGCCGTCTGCGTCCTCCTGGCCACCGCCATCTGGATCATCCTCAAGGAACAGATCGAGCCGGGATCGATCCGCCGCGTCTGGGTCCAGATCACCGCCCCCGCCCCGCTTCCATGACCCCCGCCAAACTCTTCGGCACCGACGGCATCCGCGGTGTCGCCAACCGCTATCCCATCACCCCGGAAATCGCCTTCCGCCTCGGCGCCGTCCTCGCCTCCGTCTTCGGGAGCGACCTCCCCCACGGGAGCCGTCCCCGCGTCCTCATCGGGCGGGACACCCGCCTTTCCGGCCCGATGCTGGAAAGCGCCCTCCTCTCCGGCCTCCTCTCCCACGGCGCCGACGCCACCCTCCTGGGCGTCCTCCCCACGCCCGGCGTCGCCCTCCTCACCCGCACCCTCGGCGCGGCGGCGGGCGTCGTCATCAGCGCCTCCCACAATCCCTTCGCCGACAACGGCCTGAAAATCTTCCAGGGGAACGGCTACAAGTGCGACGACGCCCTGGAGGCCGAGATCGAGGCCGCCCTCACCGACGGGGACGACCTGCCCCGGCCCCAGGGCCCCGGCCTGGGCCGCCTCCTCCCGCTGGCGGGGGGCTCCGCCGCCGCCCGCTACGAGTCGGCCATCCTCGACGCCTGGCCCGCCGCCCACTCCCTGAAAGGCCTCAAGATCGCCCTCGACGCCGCCAACGGGGCCGCCTTCGAGACCACCCCCGCCGTCCTCCGCGCCCTCGGCGCCGAGGTCATCCCCTTCCACGTCCTCCCCGACGGGATCAACATCAACGAGGACTGCGGCAGCACCCATCCCGAAGTGATCGAAGGCCTGGTCAAGGAAACCGGCGCCCACCTCGGCATCGCCCACGACGGCGACGCCGACCGCGTCCTCTTCTCCGACGAGACAGGGAGCGCCCTCGACGGGGACGAGGTGCTGGCCCTCGTCGGCCTCGACCTCCTGCGCGCCGGACGGCTCCCCCACCGGGCGATGGTCGCCACGGTGATGAGCAACCTGGCCCTCGACGAACTCTTCGCGTCCCACGGCGGCCGCGTCGTCCGCTGCGCCGTCGGGGACCGGGCCGTCCTGGAGACGATGTTGGCGGAGGACCTCGCCTTCGGCGGCGAGCAATCCGGCCACATCATCCTCAAACAGTGCGCAACGACGGGCGACGGCCTCCTGAGCGCCCTGGCCCTCCTCCGCGTCGTCGTCGAAAGCGGCAAGCCCCTCTCCGAACTGCGGCGCGTCCTGAAGAAGTACCCCCAAACCCTCGTCAACCTCCGCGTCCGGGAACGGACGCCGCTGGACCGGATCCCCGGTCTTGCCGAGGCCATCGCCGCCGCCGAGGCGGAGCTGGGTACCGCCGGGCGCCTCCTCCTGCGCTACTCCGGCACCGAGCCGAAGATCCGCCTCCTGATCGAGGCGAAGGATGAGAGCCTCCTGAAACCGCTGGCGGAGAGAATCCTAGCGCCGGTGAAGGCGGCGATCGGGGAGTAATCCAAAAAAAAGCGGCGCCGTCCCCCTCGTGGGAGCGGCGCCGCTTGTAAGCGAGAAACGAACCGGAACACCGGCAGCAGGCCTAGAGCCTTACTGCAGGAGCTTGAGGACCGTCGACTGGCTCGAATTGGCCTGGGCCAACATCGAGGTCGCGGACTGGACCAGGATGTTGTACTTGGACATGTTCGTGCTTTCGTCGGCGATGTCGAGGTCGGCGATCCGGCTGTTGGCCGAGGTCACGTTCGTCTTCTCGGTGTTGATGTTGGAGATGTAGAAGTTGAACTTGGAGATGTCGGCGTTGACCGTCGCCCGGCGATTCGTCACGCAGGCGATCGCCGCGTTGAGCAGGGTGAGGGTGGAGAGCGCCGCCGTCGTCGTCGAGATGCTGGAACCGTTGATCCCGAGGCTGGTCGAGCTGCCGACCGTCGTCAGCTTCATGTTGTCCGTGTTCCCGTCGGCGTTGATCGCAACGACGATCGAGCTGCTGATGAAGAGCGGGCTGCCGTTGAACGACGCGTTGCTCACGATGCTGTCCATCGTGGTGAGGAGGTTTCCGTACTCCGTCTGGTAGTTGGCGCGATCCGACGAACCGAAGGCGCCGTTGGTCGCCTCCTGGGCCAGTTCGCTCATGCGGGTGAGCATGTTCTGGATCGTCGAGAGGAAGCCGTCCGTCGTCTGGGCGAAGGAGACCACGTCTCCCGCACCGTTGGCGGCGGCCTGCAACCGGTCGATCCGGGCCGTCAAGTCGCCCGAGACGGCGACGCCGGCGGCG
>CAISZB010000010.1 GCA_903889845.1 uncultured Verrucomicrobium sp.
ATGGGAGGAGCTTCGGAACCGAAGCGGCCTTCTCCCAATAGGGGTATAGGCGTTTTGGTGCCGTCTTCCCACGCCGTACGTACCCTCGGAGATTCGGGGATTCAGCCGAGGCTGCGCCTCGGGAGGAGAATAGCCTCCAGAGAGCGCTCCTCTTCCCCTACGGGCTCTTAGCTGGAGGCTGAGGGGGCACCCCTCAGAAGCCTACAAGGTGCGTTCGTCGCGACCCACCCGGGTCCGCTCCCCGGTCCCGAAGGGCCGCACCCACAACCTCGCGCCCCCTTCCACCCCAAAAAATCGCGTTGTCATCCCCGCCCGAGAACGGCATAAGAGGGAGTTCCCCCGCCATGTCAAAGCCTTCCGCCCCCGTCAAAGCGAAGACGTCGTCGATTCCGGTCCCTGCGAACCGGGCCGCCCTCGCGCCGTTGGAGTTCGAGAAGCCGGTCGTCGAGCTGGAGAAGATGTTGGCCGACCTGAAGGCCCGCTGCGCCGATCACGACGTCGACCTGGAGAAGGAGATCGCCGCGCAAGAGGTCAAGATCGCCGAGACGCGCCGCAAGATTTACGAGAAGCTGACCCCCTGGCAGCGCGTCCAGATCGTCCGCCACGGGCAGCGCCCCTTCTTCCTCGACTATTCCAACCGCCTGTTCGCCGACTTCACGGAGCTGTGCGGCGACCGCCTCTACGGGAACGACCGGGCGATCCTCGGCGGCCTCGCCACCTTCGAGGGGCAGTCGGTCCTCGTCATCGGCCAGCAGAAGGGGCGGGACGTGAAGGAGAACATTCTCCGCAACTTCGGCAGCCCCCATCCCGAGGGGTACCGGAAGGCCCTCCGCCTCATGGAACTGGCCGACAAGTTCAATATCCCCGTCCTCTGCTTCATCGACACCCCCGGCGCCTATCCCGGCCTCGGTTCCGAGGAGCGGCACATCGGCGAGGCGATCGCCGTCAACCTCCGGGAAATGTTCAAGCTCCGCGTCCCGATCGTCGCGGTCGTCCTCGGCGAGGGCGGCAGCGGCGGCGCGCTGGGCATCGGCATCGCCGACCGGGTGCTGCTCTTGGAGAACGCCTACTATTCCGTCATCTCCCCCGAGGGATGCGCGGCGATCCTCTGGGGATCGGCGGCCCACGCCCCGAAGGCGGCCGAGGCGCTGAAGATGAATGCCGTCGATCTGCTGGAGATGGGCCTCATCGACGAGGTCGTGCCGGAACCGGTCGGCGGGGCGCACCGGGATTGGGACGCCGCCGCCGAGTCGGTCCGCGCCGCCATCGCGAAGCAGCTCCGCCAGCTCCGGAAGCTCTCCCCGGAGGAGCTCCGCGAGACCCGCTACGAGAAATTCCGCCGCTACGGCCAGTTCGAGGAAGAGCAGACGCAACTCTCCAAGCTCGCACGCGGCAAGGTCCGCAAGTAACCGGGGCCTCGCCCCATTCGATTCTTTCCCCCGTTTTCCCGTCCCCCCTGATTTTATTGCATGAACGAACTTGAGACGATCCGCCACTCGGCCGCCCACGTGCTGGCCACGGCCCTCCTCGAACTCTGGCCCGAGGCCCAATTCGCCGCCGGACCGCCCGTCGAGCAGGGGTTCTACTACGACGTCGATCTGCCCCACCGCGTCAGCCCCGAGGACTTCCCGAAGATCGAGGCCGTGGTTTCCCGCATCCTTTCCGAAAAGCAGCCTTTCGTCCGGGAGGTGATCTCCCGCGACGACGCGCAGGCGATGGCCGAGCGGGGGGAACTCGCCGCCCTCGCCCCGCGCCCGACTCCGAGCGTCTTCAAGCTCGATATCTTGAAGGGCATCCCGGAGGGGGAGACGATCACCCTCTATCGCAACGCCGCCTTCACCGACCTCTGCGCCGGGCCCCACGTCGCCGACACGGGGAAGATCGGCGCGTTCAAGCTGACCCACGTCGCCAGCGCCTATTACAAGGGCGACGAGAAGAATCCCCAGCTCCAGCGCATTTACGGAACCGCCTTCGCCACGCAGGCGGAGATGGACGCCCACTTCGCCATGCTAGAGGAGGCGAAGAAGCGCGATCACCGGAAGCTGGGCAAGGAGCTGCAGCTCTTCACCTTCGACGAGGACGTCGGCCCCGGCCTCCCCCTTTGGCTGCCGAAGGGGACGGTCCTCATCGAGGAGTTGGAAAAGCTGGCGAAGGAGACCGAGTTCGCCGCCGGCTACCAGCGTGTCCGCACGCCCCACATCGCCCGGGAGAAGCTCTACAAGACGAGCGGCCACCTGCCCTATTACGCGGAGAGCATGTTCCCGCCGATGGAGCTGAAGGAAGACGCCGACGACAAGGAGCCGGTCCGCTACTACCTGAAGGCGATGAACTGCCCGCATCATCACAAGCTCTTCGCCGCCGTCCCCCGCAGCTACCGGGACCTGCCGCTGCGCTTCGCCGAATACGGGGCCTGCTACCGCTACGAGCAGTCGGGCGAGCTCTTCGGCCTGATGCGCGTCCGCGCGATGCAGATGAACGACGCCCACATCTATTGCACGGCGGAGCAGTTCGCCTCCGAATTCCGCGCCGTGAACGAGATGTACCTGAAGTACTTCAAGATCTTCGGCATCGAGAAATACCGGATGCGCTTCTCGACGCACGATCCGGCGAAGCTCGGCCAGAAGTACGTCGATGAGCCGGAGTTGTGGAAGAAGACCGAGGAGATGGTCCGCAATGTCCTCGTCGAGACCGGTGTCGATTTCGTCGAGGTGCCGAACGAGGGCGCTTTCTACGGCCCGAAGATCGACGTCCAGGTCTGGAGCGCCATCGGGCGCGAGTTCACCCTCGCGACGAACCAAGTCGACTTCGCTGTCCCCGCCCGCTTCGGGTTGGAATTCACCACCTCGGGCAACACGAAGGAGACCCCCCTCTGCATCCACCGCGCCCCGCTGGGAACCCACGAGCGCTTCATCGGTTTCCTGATTGAGCACTTTGCCGGGGACTTCCCCCTGTGGCTGGCGCCGGAGCAGGTCCGCATCCTGCCGGTGAACCCGGAATGCAATGCCGAGGCCGAAGCCCTGGCCGCGGAGCTGCGCGGCAAGTCGATCCGCGCCGCCGTTGACGGTAGCCGGGACAAGCTCGGCGCAAAGATTCGGCTTGCCCAGGTGGAGAAAACCCCTTACATGGTCGTCCTAGGCAAAAATGAGGTTGCTAACCGTCAACTATCCGTCCGCAGCCGCAAGCACGGCGATCTCGGCGTGATCGACAGGGCCGCTTTCTTCTCGCGCATCGAATCGGAAATTTCCGAACGAGCCTTATAGCTCCACGCCTTAAGCCTACCCCCCCGCACACCGTCCTCTTTCTTCAGTAACCCCAACCCCTCCGTCGCCCACCCCAAGCACACCCCCCTCCGTGGCCCGCCCCCCCAGAAACTTCAATAGTGGTCGCTTCAGCCACCACACCCATCGTCACAACCATTTCATCCGTGCCCGCGAAGTCTTCGTGATCGGCGCGGACGGGAAGCCCGCCGGGACGATGGCCACGGCCGATGCCCTCGCTCTCGCGAAGCGGGACGGCCTCGACCTCGTCGAGATTTCCCCCAACGCGAATCCCCCCGTCTGCCGGATCACCGACTACGGCAAGTTCCGCTACGAGCAGGCGAAGAAGGAGAAGGACTCCAAGAAGCACGGCGGCGCGACGAAGGTGAAGGAGATGCAGTTCCACGTGAACATCGATCCCCACGACTACGGCATCAAGATGCGCCGGGCCGAGGGCTTCATGTGGAAGGGGATGAAAGTGAAGTTCTCCCTCTACCTCCGGGGTCGGGAAAACCTCCACAAGGACCTGGCTGTGATCCTGATGAACAAGGTCCGGACCGACCTCCTCCACATCGGCGTCGCCGATCAGGACCCGAAATTGGTTGGCAAAAGCATCTCGATGATGCTAGCACCGTTACCCCTCCAGAAACGGAGCCGCCGCTTCACGACCGATGACTATATCGACGAAGTGGAGGACGACGACGTCAAGGAGGGGACGGAATCCGAGGGCCAGGAGGGGGAAAACCCCGAAACGGACAGCGGAACGAAAGCCCAAGCCTGATAGAAGTCAGAAGCCAGAAGCTAGAAGTCAGCAGTTTACAGAGAGAAGTTTATGCCCAAAGCCATTGCCAGAAGTAAGACGAAAAAAGCGGTCTCCAAGCGGTTCAAGATTACCGCTACCGGGAAGATCCTGACCTCCCGCGCCGGGCGCCGCCACCTGGCCTCCTCCAAGAACCGCAAACGGATGCGGAGCCTCGGGAAGGTCAAGCAGGTCGACGTGACCGACGAGTATCGGATCAAGTCGAACCTGCCTTTTAGCAAGCGCTAAGGGTCGATGCAGAGGGAGGGGCTCCTCCCTCTGGACTCCCTCAAGGGCGGACCGTTGTCCGTCCGGGTCTGGGGAGTTAAAAGGTCGCTTTCAAAAAGCTAAAAGCCAAGGGAAGCCCGGAAGGGGTTTCCCTTGGCTTTTTGTGTTTTCCCGATGCGCTGCCGGATTCAGGAGGCGGCGGTGAAAGGGGACTTGGCGGCCAGCCTGAAGGGGATGGCCCTTTCCGAGGAGACGCGCCCCGTCATTTTGGGCGGGGCGATATGGCGGGTGAGGTCTGAAGGGTGCGACGAGGTGGCCTTGAAGCGGGGGGTCGGCGTCCCCTCGACCTCGACCTGGGCCAGGTTCGAGTCGATCAGGGCCATGAGGTTGGAGACGTTTTGCTGGAGGGTCATGGCCTGGGCGCTCAGTTCCTCGGCCGCGGCGGCGGTTTCCTCCGAGGTGGCCGCGTTCTTCTGGGTCACGCCGTCGATGTCCTGCATGGCCGTATTGATCTGGGTGAGGCCGTTGGTTTGTTCCTTCGTGGCGTGGGAGACCTCGGTGCTGATGCCGTTCACTTCCTGGATGAGGCCGGCGATTTCCTTGAGCCGGTTCTCGACGAGGGTCGATTTCTCCAGGAGGGCCCCGACGGTGGAGGCGACTTTCTCGCTGATCTGGGCCCCGGCGTGGCTTCGGTGGATCGTCGCCTCGATGAGGGCGGAGGTGTTTTTCGCCGCCTCGGCGCTGCGCTGGGCGAGGGCGCGGACTTCCTCGGCGACGACGGCGAACCCGGCCCCGGCCTCCCCGGCGCGGGCGGCCTCGACGGCGGCGTTGAGGGCCAGGATGTTCGTCTGGAAGGCGATTTCGTCGATGGTCTTGATGATCTTCGCGATGTCGTTGCTGGAGGAGCGCATGGCCTGCATCGCCGTCTCCATCTCCCGGCTGGTGGCGCCGACTTCCTGAAGGGTGACGGCCATGGCCTCGACGTCGGTCAGGCCGAGGGTGACGGCGCTCTTCGTCCGGCCCGCCGAATTGGAGGCGGTGCCGGTGCGGTCCTGGTTCTGCTTGCCGAGGATCGAGAGTTCCTCGAGCGAGGCGCTGGTCTCCTCGATGGAGGCGGCCTGGTTGCTGGTCCCCTCGGCGAGGGACTGGCTGGCGGAGGAGAGGGTCTCGGCGACGTTCTTGAGCTGGTCGGAGCCTACGGAGAGGTCGGCGGCGACGCGGCGCAGGGTGCCGTTGGTGGAGCGGATGATGATCCAGGAGGTGGCGACCGCGAGGAGGAGGGTGAGGAGGGAGGCCCCGATCATCAGGTTCTTTGTGAACTGAGTCGACTGGCGGATCGAGGCGGCGGCGTCGTAGGCGTTCTGCTTCACGTCGCCGGAGAGCTTGGTGACGGCTTTCACATACCCGTCGAGGAGGGGGGCAACGGTGGCCTGGAACTCGGCATTGGCCCCGGCCTTGTCGCCCTTCTGGCTGAGATCGAGGACCTTCGCCCGGGCGTCCCGGTAGCGGCTTCGGAAATCGATGATGGTGGCATATTCGCTGCGGGCCTGATCGGTCGTTAGCGTCGCCTCGTAGGTTTTATATTTCTCGACGGCGACGGCGCTGTTGTCGTTCATCTGCCGTTCGATGCGGAGCATCTCGTCGGGATTGGTCGAGGAAATGTGGGCGAACAGGAGGTAGCGGTTGGTGAGCACGGACTGCTTGATCCCGTCGAGGGCGTCGAGGCGGACCAGTTCGGTGTTCTGCATGGCCTTCATCTTGTTCCCGATGGAAGAGGAGATGCCGATGCTGGTGACCGAGACGGCGATGAGGATGACGATGAGGACCGCGAAGCCCAAAATGATTTTTTTGGCGATCGTCATTTGGGAGGGACTGGTCGATTTCATAAGAGAGGCGTGGGTGAGCTTCTGTTTTTGGAAGGCTAAGATGTTTTACTTTATCTACCTCATTGAACCGTACTTGCTGCGGCATTGCTGTCGGTCTTTCTCCTGCATGGCTGTAGGATTTGTCCTACGTTGTTTGGCTTGTGTTAAGTAATCGAGGGGGGGTGAGTCGGGAAAAAGAAAAAGATGCGCTTTACAGCGATGGGAAAAGCGGCATCATCACCCTTCCCGTCAAATGGTCCGGCAGCGAAAACGCCGGAAATTGAAGGGAACTTGAATTAAGACAAAGGATAGATCATGGCACGCACCACCAATGCCCCCGCTTCGCGCGAACGTCGCAAGCGCGTCGTCGCCGCCGCGAAAGGCTACCGCGGCCGCCGCAGCAAGCTTTTCCGCTACGCTAAGGACGCCCGCTACAAGGCCCAGTACTGGTCCTACCGCGACCGCAAGCAGAAGAAGCGGAATTTCCGCGGCCTCTGGATCACCCGCATCAGCGCGGCCTGCCGCGCCAACGGGATCACCTACAGCCGTTTTGCCGAAGCCCTGAAGAAGGCCTCGATCGAGATCGATCGCAAGATCCTCGCCGACATGGCCTCGACGGAGCCGACGCTCTTCGCCGCCGTCATCGGCAAGGTGAAGCCGGCTGAGGCCGCTCAGGCCTAACACCGCGCCGCACGTTGCTCTTTCGAGTTTAGAGAGACAAACGGACGTAGCTCGTTTAAAAGAGGGCGCGATTTTAAAGAATCGCGCCCTCTTTGTTTTTTATCCCATGAGTTCCTCCACCAATAAGGCCAAGCCCAATCCCAAGACCAAGCCAAAGCCAAAGAAGCGGCGTTCTTCCCGCGCGCCGCTCCTGCCGGAGAATGTCTATCCCGTTCTCTCCGTCCCCGGCTACGTGCTCCCCGTCTTCCTGGGCGTGGCGGCGGTCCTCTTCGGTGCCGGGGTCGTCTTCTTCCAGCCGCCCCCCGGATCGGGGCATTGGGGGGAGAAGGGTTCCTTCCTGCTGCTCCTTGTGGCGGGGCTCCTCTGCACGTGGGTCGCGTTCTCGACGCGGCAACTGCGGGTCGAGGTCGTCGGGCGGGAACTCCACGTCAAGGGCGACCTCTTCGTGAAGACGATCGATGCCGGGGCCGTGCGGATCGACCGCGCCCGGATCGTCAACCTCGCCTCCGATCCCGATTGCGGCCTTTCCTGGCGCGTCTATGGGGTCCCGCTGCTGCCCGGCTACACGATGGGGTGCTTCCTCCTGCGCCGGGGCGGCTGGGCCTGGACCCTGCTCACCGACCGGAGCGCCGTCCTCTGGCTGCCGACGACGGAGGGGACGACTTTCCTCCTGAGCATCGACCGGGCCGAGCACCTCCTGGCCCGTCTTCAAAAATTCGCCGAACGGAAGCAGGCCGAGG
>CAISZB010000011.1 GCA_903889845.1 uncultured Verrucomicrobium sp.
CCAGCTGTACAGGTAAGCGCAAAGCGCGATTTTACCCTGCCCCGAAGGGGTGGCCATTCCCTTCGCGCCCCTCCTACTCCCCCTTCGGCATCACGATCGCCAGGACGATATAGAGCAAGAGCCCCGTGCCCGCCAGGAGGACGAGGAGGGCCCAGGCGGCCCGGACCAGTGTCGGGTCGATGCCGAAGTATTCGGCGACGCCGCCGCAGACGCCGAAGAGGATCTTGTGGGTGCTTTTCGTGAGGCGCTTTTCCGTGGTCATGGCGGGAACGTATCAGATCTCCCTGCGTCCCGCCAGTGCGTAACCGAGGGTGACGCTGTCGGCGAATTCGAGGCCGCCGCCCGCGGGCAGTCCGGTGGCGAGGCGGGAGACGGCGACGCCCCGCTCCTTCAGCAGGGGGGCGAGGTAGAGGGCGGTGGTCTCCCCCTCGACGTCGGTGCCGAGGGCGAGGATGACTTCCTTCGGCGGGCGGGTCCCGAGGCGGGCCAGGAGGGGGGCGACGCGGAGTTCCTCCGGGCCGATGCCTTCCAGCGGGGAGAGTTTCCCGCCGAGGACGTGGTAGAGGCCCCGGAAGCCGCCGCCCGCCGCTTTCTCGAACTTCACGACGTCGTCGGCCCGCTCGACGAGGCACCAGAGGGAGCCGTCCCGGCCCGCGTCGCGGCAGATGGGGCAGAGAACCTCCGATTCCCCTTCCTCCCGCTCCGCGTAGAAACCGCAGTCGCGGCAGGGGACGATGTTCCGCGCGACCGCGACCAGGGCCGAGGCGAGGCGGGCGCCGACTTCGGGCTTGGCGTCGACGAGGAAGAGGGCGAGCCGTTCCGCGCTCCGCGCCCCGACGGAGGGGAGCTGCCGGAGGGCGGCGAGGAGGTCGGTGAAGCTCGGGGGATAGTCCGCCACGTCGGCCCCGGAAAGGTTAGAACCCGGGCAGGCCCATGCCGCCGGTGAGCTTCGACATGGAGGCCTGGGCCTCTTTGCGGCCCTGCTCGATCGCGTCGCGGACGGCGGAGAGGACGAGGTCTTCCAGCAGCTCGGCGTCGCCGTCCTTGACGAGGGCGGGGTCGATCTTCAGGGAGAGGACGGTCCCCTCGCCGCTGGCCACGGCCTTCACGGCGCCGCCGCCGCTCGTCGCCTCGTACTGCTTCGCGGCCAGTGCGGCCTGCATCTTCTGCGCTTCGGCCTGCATCTGCTGGGCCTGCTTCATCAACTTCGCAATGTTCATAAGGGGAAAAGGGACTTGGCCGTTTGCTTCCGCTTAGCCGTTCTTCGTCGAGACGACGCGGGCCTGGAAGAGGTCGAGAGCCTTGCGGATCAGCGGATCGTCCCGGTATTCCTTCTCGCTGAGTTTCGCCGGTTCGGGCGCGGCGGAAGACGACGGGGATGGGGCCGAGGAGGCGCTCTGGCTGGACGGGGTGTTCACCGGGGCGGGGGCGAGGGCGGGGTCCTTCGTCGGGGGATCGATGGCGAGGAAGACGATGCGGAGGGGGCGGCCCGCCTCGGTGCGGAGGGCCTCTTCCAGGATCGGGAGATTCCGGGGGGCCATGAAGGCGGCGATCTTGTGCTTCAGGTTCGCGGGGAGGGCGATTTCGATCTCCTCGCCGCGCAGCTCGACGGCCCGGGTGGTGCCGATGCTGGCGGCTTCCAGGGGGCGCTCCTGCGCGAAGCGGGCGACGGCGGCGGCCCAGGCCTTCCCGGCATCGACTTTCTTGACCGG
>CAISZB010000012.1 GCA_903889845.1 uncultured Verrucomicrobium sp.
CCAACTGGCAGGGGCGGGAGCCAACCTGAGGGGGCACCCCTCAGAAGCCTACAAACGCGCGGTGGGCATGGAGCTGTACAGGGAAGCGAAGCGATTGTACCCGGTCCCGAAGGGCATCACCCATTACCTTGCGCCCCCTTCCCCAGAAGGCTACAGCCCGCCCAAAAACCGGAGCAGGGCAGCGGCCCCGTCGTCCAGATCCCGCAGGGCAATATACTCGTCCCGGGTGTGGGCCTGGGCGATGGAACCGGGGCCGAAGGCGACGGCGGGGAGTCCCGCCCCGGCAAAGATCGCCGCGTCGCAGAACCATGGAACGCCCCCGGGCGGCTTTCCTCCTGCCGCCCGGCGCAGGGCGGTGATGAGGGGCTGGTCGGGATCGGTCGCCAGGCCGGGGCAGCCGCGCAGCTTCGCGACACGGACGCCGGGGGCGGCGCGCTTCACCGCCTTTTGGGCGAGGGCGAGGACGGCGGCGTGGCTCAGCGCAGGCGTGGTCCGGCAATCGACTTCGACGGTGCACGAGTCGGGAACGATGTTCACCTTGGAGCCGCCCCGGATCGTCCCGACGCTGAGGGTGGGGAGACCGAGGAGGGGATGGCGGTACTTCGCCGCGCGGAGGGCGGGGGCGACGTCCTCCCGCAGCGCGATGAGGGCGGGGGCCATGAGGTCGATGGCGTTGCGGCCCCGCTCCGGCGTCGAGGCGTGGCAGGCCTTCCCGGCGGCGGTGAGGGTCAGCCAGAGGGCCCCCTTATGCGCGGTGACGACGCGGAGCTCGGTCGGCTCCCCGACGATGACGAGGTCGGGCCGCTCCGCCTTCGGGATCGGGTGGGCGGCCAGGGCGCGGGCCCCTTCGTTCCCGGCTTCCTCCCCCATGAGGCCGACAAAGAAGATTTCCACATCGCCGTCCTTCCCGCCCGCCTGCCACCACGCGGCGATGGCGTGGAGCATCGCGGCCATCGGCCCCTTCGTGTCGCTCGCGCCGCGACCGTAAAGGCGGCCCTTGGAGATCACGGGATCGAAGGGGGCGACGGTCATCCCGGCGACACTGACGGTGTCCGTGTGCGGGGCGAACCAGAGGCGGAGGCGGGGTTTCCGTCCCTTCTTCAGGCCCTTCGGCCTCCAGCGGGCGACGACGTTCGGGCGGTCGGGCAGGACCGGCATGAGGGCGGCCTCGGCCCCGGCCCGTTCCGTCCAACGGAGGAGGTATTCGGCGACCTTCTGCTCGTTGACATGGGGCGTACCCGGATCGCCCGTCGGGTTGACGCTGGGAATGGCGACCAGGTCCCGGAGCAGCGCGTGGAGGGGAGGAAGGGCGGCCATGCGCGGAACGGTACCCCGGCGCACGGGGGGATGTCGAGAGGAACGGTTGCGTTGTGTTGCGGGTGTGATACAATGCCCCCATGTCCCAGACCTCGGTCATCCATGCCCGGATCGATCCCGCCACGAAAACGGCGACGGAGAAGGTCCTCGACGCCCTGGGGCTGACGCCGACGGAGGCGATCCGCCTCTTCTACCGGCAGATCGCGCTGCGCAAGGAATTCCCCCTCGAACTCCGCGTCCCGAACAAGCTGACCGCCGCCACGCTGGCCAAGAGCGACGCGGGCCGGGAGATCGAGCGCTTCGCGACGACGAAGGAGCTCTACGCCTCGTGGGACAAGTAGGGACAAGGGAATCCGAAGCCATGCGGCTGGCCCAAACCTCGCAGTTCAAGAAGGACATCAAAAGGCAGCAGAAGCGGGGCAAGGACCTGGCCGAACTGAAGAAGGCCGTCGAACTTCTCGCCGCCGGGCAACCGCTCCCTCCCGGGTACAAGGATCATCCCCTCGCCGGAGGCTGGAAGGGGCGCCGGGATTGCCACATCGAGCCGGATTGGATTCTCATTTACCGGCTCTCCTCGGACGAATTGCTCCTGGAACGGACGGGGAGCCACGCTGATTTGTTTTAGCTTTTCCTAAGGTCGCATAGACGAAGGGCTGGTCATGTTTATTGGGGGAGGAAAACGATTTGCAGCCCATAAACTAAAAGAGCCAGCCACAGTAAGACTTTGATTGCCAAAAGAGGACCATTCACCCAAGCCGAGCTAGAGTGGGCCTTTCGTGTGCGCACAAGAAGCCGTAGACACGTTATCATGGAGGCCAGCCATACAATGGCGCAGACAGCCAACCTCACAACATCTGCGGTGGAGCGTGGAAGAGGGTAAATGCCGTAGAAAGTTCCGATCAAGAGAACCAGTGGAACACTGAGGGCTCCTGCCACAGCGCCTGAAATCCAAAAGCTTTTTCGTCGCGTGTTCCTAAGGGCCTTTTCAGAGAGGCGAGGGAATGACGCGAAAGGCCACATTCGGTTTTGATAGCAGTCAGCGGTCTAAATGAAAATCCTCCAATACGCATGGCCTGTTACGCCCGAGGGTGCGTACTGCGTGGGGAGAATTCTCCTCCCACAGTGTTTCCTCCCATAGAGGTTAGATTCAGCGGAGGTGGCCATCGTTCAAGAGCATAGCCTGTAGGGAAAGGTCCTTTTTCCCACGCAGTATCAGAGCCGGGAGGCTTGGAGGGCGGCACGCCCTCCATTCGTTCAAACGCGCGGGTCGCTTCCACCTGTACAGGGAAGCGAAGCGATTCTACCCGGTCCCGAAGGGCCGCACCCTCAACAACGGTTCCTACAACCCAATCCCATCCCCCTCCCGCGGCAAAACAACGTCCGTGTTCCGGTAGACATGCCGGAGGGACTCCTGGAGGGCGAGGCCGGCCTCCTCTTCGCCGTGGACCAGAATGATCTTCTTCTTCGCGCCGCCGGTCCGGGCGACGTAACCGAGGAGTTCGTCCCGGTCGGCGTGGCCGCTGTAGGCGTCGATTTTGACGATCTCCGCGCGGACGTCGAATTCCTCGCCGAAGATTTTCACTTTCTTGTCCCCGCGCAGGAGGTGGGCGCCGAGGGTGTTCTCCGCGCAGAAGCCGACGAAGAGGATGGTGTTCCGCGCGTCGCCGACGTGGTTGCGCAGGTGGTGGAGGATGCGCCCAGCCTCGCACATGCCGGAGGCGGAGATGATGATGGCGGAGCCGGGGAAGGTGTTCAGTTCCTTCGATTGCTCCATCTCCCGGATGTAGCGGATGTCGCCCCAGCCGAAGGGGTTCTTGTTCTTCTGGAGGTATTCGTAGAGGTCGGCATTGAAGCACTCCGGGTGGAGCCGGAAGACCTCGGTCGAGTTCACGCAGAGGGGGCTGTCGACGAAGATCGGGAGGGCGGGGAAACAGTTCACCTCGCGCAGCCGGTGGAGGGCCAGGACGACGCTCTGGACGCGGCCCACGGCGAAGGAGGGGATGATGACCTTGCCGCCCCGCTCCCGCGTCCGGTTCACCGTCGCGCACAGGAAGTCGGAGGCGGAGGCGATGGCCTCGTGGAGGCGGTTGCCGTAGGTGCTCTCCATGAGGAGGACGTCGACGCCGTCGACCGGCTCCGGGTCGCGCAGGATCTCGTTCCGTCCGCGCCCGACGTCGCCGCTGAAGAGGAGCCGCACGCGATGGGTTCCTTCGCTGAGGTCGAGGGCGACCTGGGCGGAGCCGAGCATGTGCCCGGCGTCGAAGAAGGTCGCCTTGATGCTCCCGCCGTCGCCGACGGCGACGGGGAAGGGGCGGCGGTAGTCGATGGTGACGAAGAGGGACATCGTCCGCTCCGCGTCCTCGCGGGAGTAGAGCGGTTCGACGGGCGGGAGGCCGAGCTTCGCCCGCCGCTTGTTCACGAAGAGGGCGTCGCTCGCCTGGATCTTCGCCGAGTCCTGGAGCATGATCCCGCAGAGGTCGCGCGTGGCCGGGGTGGCGTAGATGTTTCCGTTGAAGCCGTGCCGGACCAGGTTCGGCAGGTTGCCGCTGTGATCGATGTGGGCGTGGGAGAGGACGACGGCGTCGAGGGAGGCGGGATCGAAGGGGAAGGCGGCGTTCCGCGCGCGGCTCGCCTCGCGCTTGCCTTCGGCCAGGCCGCAGTCGAGGAGGACGCGCGCGCCCCCCACTTCGAGAAGGTGCCGGGAGCCCGTCGTCATCCGGGCCGCCCCGTAGGGGGTCAACTTCATGAGCCTACTCTAGCCTAAAAGGTCCTTCATTGCGATGGGGAAGATGGGGGGGGGCGGGCCTATGAGAGAGGGGGTTAAAAAGAATTCGCGCTTCGCACAGGATCTCTCTTCCCTTTGCGATCAAGCCGAAGCGCACCTCGGAGAGAGGACGCTAACCTCTATTTCTTCCGCAACAGCTTCCGCTTCGCCAGCGCCACGGCTTCGTGGAATTCCGGGAGGCCGAAGAGGATGCTTCCCAAGCCGTACGCGGTGACGCCGGTGGAGAGGGCCAGCAGCAGGCAGAAGCCGCCGCGCCAGACGGTCTCGATTTTTCCGAGGGGTTCGCCTTGCCAACCGGCGGTGAAGTATTCGGCGAGCCAGGCGCCGAGGCCGCAGAGGGCGGCGGCGGCGAGGACGCGGAGGAGGAAGCCGGTCCACTCCCGCCCCGTGCCGATGGCGACGCGGCGGCGCAGGGCCAGGAAGAGCTGGCCGAAGTTGAGGAGGGCCACGCAGGAGGTGGTGAATGCCAGCCCGGCGTGGCCGAAGTGGAGGACCTTCACGGCGGCGTAGTTCAGGACGAGGTTCGCCCCGATGCCGATGAGGCTGACGCGGAGGGGGATGGTCCGCTCCCCCATGGCGTAGAAGCAGGGGACCAAGATCTTGATCGCGGCGTAGCCGGAGAGGCCGATGGAGTAGGCCTGGAGGGCGGCGGCGGTCTGGGCGGTGTCCCGCGCGGTGAAGTGGAGGTGCTGGTAGATGAGGCGGATGATCGGCTCCGCCAGGACGGCGAGGCCGACGGCGGAGGGGATGGTGAGGAAGAAGGCGAGGCGGAGGGAGTTCCGCGCGGTGCCGCCGAAGGCGGCCATGTCGCTCCGGGCGAAGGAGCGGCTGATGGAGGGGAGGGTGGCGGTGGCGAGGGAGACGCCGAAGACGCCGATGGGAAACTGCATGAGGCGGAAAGCGCAGTTGAGCCAGGAGCGGCCGCCGTCGATCTGGGAGGCGAACTGGCCGTTCACCAGGACGTTCACCTGGACCGCGGCCCCGGCGATGACGCTCGGCCACATGAGGTCCCAGACTTCGCGGAGGCGGGGGTGGGAGGGGTTCAACGTCCATTTGAAACGGTAGCCGATCTTCGCCAGGCCGGGGAGCTGGATGGCGAGCTGGGCGATGCCGCCGAGGAGGACGCCGCCGCAGAGGCCGTAGAGGGCGCGGTCGGTGAAGTGGGGATGGGCCCAGTTCTGCCGGGCGACGGGGTCGCAGAGGTAGGCGCCGAGGATGCCGCCCGCGACGGAGACGATGTTGAAGACGGTGGAGGCCGAGGCGGGGAGGCCGAAGACGAAGCGGGCATTGAGCATCCCCATCGCGACGGAGGCGAGGGAGACGAAGAGGATGAAGGGGAAGAGGATGCGGGTGAGGGTGACGGTCAGCTCGAACTTGCCGGGGACGGAGTGGAAGCCGTGGCTGGTCAGCTCGACGACGAGGGGGGCGTCGATCATCCCGATGAGGCAGAGGCCGCCGAGGAAGAAGAGGGTGGCGCTGAAGATGAGGTTCGCCAACAGCCACGCGGGGGGCGGCCCCTCCTTCTCCCACGTCCGGGTGAAGAGGGTGGTGAAGGCGGTGGAGAGGGCGCCCTCGGCGAAGAGGTCGCGCAGGAGGTTCGGGATCTGGAAGGCGGCGAGGTAGGCGTCGAGGAGTTTCCCGCCGCCGAACATGGCGGCGAATATCTGTTCCCGGACGACGCCGAAGAGCCGGGAGACGACGACGGCGATCCCGACGATCCCGGCAGCGCGGCGGGTGCCGGTCTCGCGATGGGGAGGTGGGGATTGCTGTGGGGCTGGCGCGTCGCTCATGCAGGAAGAGGGGAGGATGCCAGAACAGCCTCACACGCCGCAAGGACGTCGGGGACGGCAAGACGCCCCATGCAGGGGAAGTCGGGGAAGGGGCAGGTCCGCAGGAAGCAGGGGCTGCACGGGACGTGGGAGCGGAGGACGCGGACGGAGGTCCCGATCGGTCCCGTCAACGCGGGCTCGGTCGAGCCGAAGAGGGCGACGCCGGGGGTGCCGAGGGCGGCGGCGAGGTGCATCGCGCCGCTGTCGTTGGTGAGGACGAGCCGCGCCCCGGCGACGGCGGCGAGGAAGTCGCCGAGGGGGGTATTCCCGGCGCGGTTGACGACGGGGGTGCCGGAGGCCGCGAGGAGGGCGGCGACCTCGGCGGCGGCGGGCGCGTCGCCGCCCGCGCCGACGATGACGGCGGGGGCGAGGTCGGGATGGGCGGCGAGGAGGGCGGCGGCGACCTCGGCGAAGCGGGCGGCGGGCCACCGCTTCGCGGGGCCGTAGGCCGCACCTGGGCAGAGGAGGAGGCCGGGGGCGACGTCGGCGGGCGGGACGTTGAGGCGCGGCAGGGGGACGAGGGCGGCCTCGTCTTCTGCCTGCTCCGCCACCTCGGGCGGGAGATCGAGGAACGAGGCGGCGAGACGGAGCCAGTCCCATTTCTGGTGGAGGCGCTCCGGCCTCTCAAAATCGAATTCGCGCCGGGGCAGGGCGCGGGCGAGGAGGAGGTTGCGGAACGGGGCGGCGAACCCGGCGACGTTCCCGATCCCGGCGAGGCGGGCCTCGACGGCGCTGCGGACGGAGTTGGGGAAGAGGAGGGCGGCGTCGCACTTCGCTTTGCGGAGGAGGGGGACGGTGGCGGCGTAGCTCCGGGGCTTCGGGAGGGGGACGACTTCGTCGATGCCGGGGAAGGCGGCCCAGAGGGGGGCGAGGTTCGCGGGGGGGGCGGCGATGAGGCGGGTGCCGGGAAGGCTCCGCCGCAGGAGGGCGACGGCGGGGAAGGCCATGACGCCGTCGCCGAGCCAGTTCGGCGTCCGCAGGAGGAGGCGGGCGGGGGACTTGTTCATGGGGCGACGGCAACGGCAGAGCCGGGAAGCTTCTTCGCCTTCGTTGGGGCGGCGGTGGCGCAGAGGCGGGCGACGAGGTCGTCGAGGACGTCGCCGCCGCGCAGCAGCTCGATCTCGACGCGGAGGAAGTAGATGGGGAGGGAGAAGTCGCTGAGGGCGATCTCGGGGAAGCGGACGGCGTCCTTCTCCGTGGTGACGACGAAGCGGGCGTTGCGCCCCTTGCTGCGGGCCAGGGCGTTGAGGATCTCCGGTCCGGCGTAGCGGTGGTGGTCGGCGAACTGGCGGCTGTAGGTGATCTCGGCACCGAGGGCGCGGAGGCCTCCCTCGAAGCTCTCCGGCCGCGCGATGCCGGAGACGGCGCCGATCCGCGCGCCCTGGAGGAGGGAGAGCGGGCGGTGTTCCCCGGTGCGGAGGTCCTCCAGGTAGCGCGGGGCGTGGGAGCACTCCACGAAAGGGGCGTGCCGGTTGTGGCGGCGGAGCTGTTCCTTGAGGTCGGCAAGGTCGGAGCCGTCGCACTTCGTGATGACGAGGAGGTCGGCCCGCTTGAGGTGGCGGTGGGGCTCGCGGAGCATGCCGCGGGGGAGGAGGTGGCCGTTGCCGAAGGGGGTTTCCCGGTCGACGAGGACGACGTCGTAGCGCTCCTTCAGAGGGAGGTACTGGAAGCCGTCGTCGAGGAGGAGGACGTCGGCGCCGAAGTGGCGGATGGCGTGGAGGCCGCTCTTCACGCGGTCCCGGTCGACGAGGACGACGACGTTGCGCAGGTTCTTCGCCAGCATGTAGGGCTCGTCCCCGGCGAGGTCGGAGCCGAGGAGGAGGCGGCTGCCGTCGGAGACGACGCGGGGCGGCGTCGCGTTCTCCCGCCCGCGCAGCCGGTTGCGGAGGCGGTGGAGGAGGGGGAGCGGCTTGCTTTTGTACCCGCGGCTGAGGATGGCGACGCGGCGGCCCCCGTCGGCGAGGCGGCGGGCCAGCTTTTCCACGATCGGCGTCTTCCCGGTGCCGCCGACGGTAAGGTTCCCGACGCTGAGGACCTGGCAGCCCAGGGCGTGGACGCGGGAGAGGCGCCACTCGTAAAAGCGGAGCCGGAGGACGACGATCCCCTCGTAGACCCAGGCGAGGAGCCGGAGGAAGAGGCGGAGCGCGGCGGCAAGCCGCCCGTGGCGGCGCTCAAGGATGACGTCGAGGGCGAACTGTTCGAGGTTTTCGAGAAACGCTTTCACGCTGTCTTTGCGCCCCGGACCGGACTAGCGGACGAAGCGGGAATTGGAGAGGAGCGCCGGGGCGGGGTAGAGGAGGGGGTCGGCGGCGACGGAGGGAGGGAGGGCCTTCCGGGCTTCGGGCTGGGTGACGCCGAGGTTCTGCTCGACGGCGAAGCGGGCGGCGTTGGCCGGGGCGACGAGGACGCGGAGCGCCGCCTCCGCGACGGCGGGCTTTCCTGCAGAGGCGGCGGCGGGGAGCGCCCAATGGTAGATCGTGAGGAGGGAGCCCTCGGCGGGGAGGACGACCTGCCAGGTCTCGCCCGGGCGGGACTTGAGGGCGTGGAGGGAGGCGACGGTGTCGATCCAGACGTGCACCGGGCCTGTCTGCGGCTGGCCCGCGGCGAAGGCGGGAGCGGTATTATCGGTGCTCTTCCAGGAGGTGGGCAGGGGTTCCGTGTCGGCAGGGAGCTTGGCGAGGGCGAGGTTCCAAAGGGCCTGCTTTGCGGGATCGTCGAGATTCGACGGGAAGGAGAGGGAGAGGCCGTCGCGGTTCAGGTCTTTCCAGACGCGGGGCGGAGTCTTGGAGGCCTCCCCGGGGTAGGCGAAGGCGAGG
>CAISZB010000013.1 GCA_903889845.1 uncultured Verrucomicrobium sp.
CTGCCTGCGCGATAGCGCAATCCACCCAATGGGGAAACCCATTGGCAGAGGCGGAAGCCAACCTGGAGGGGGCACACCTCAGAAGCCTACAAACGCGCGGATCGCCTCCACCTGTTACAGGGAAGCGCAACGATTCCACTCGGTCCCGAAGGAGCAGAACCTCACCCCGCCAGCAACTCCTCCCACTCCTCCTGCGTGAGGCGGGAGAGAAGCGCCTCCTCTCCTAGGAGCGTTTTCTCAATCAGATCCCGCTTCTTCTCCTGAAGCTGGACGATCTTCTCTTCGACGGTCCCCCGGGCGATGAGTTTGTAGGAGGTGACGGTCTTGTCTTGGCCGATGCGGTGGGCGCGGGCGGTGGCCTGGTCTTCGGCGGCGGGGTTCCACCAGGGGTCGCAGTGGACGACGGTGTCGGCGGCGGTGAGGTTGATGCCGGAGCCGCCCGCCTTGAGGCTGATGAGGAAGAGGGGGACGGACGCGTCTTCCTGGAACCGATCAACCTCGGCCTGTCGCGCCTCGGGCGAGGTGGAGCCGTCGAGGCGGCAGAAGGCGATCCCCTCCGTTTTCAGCCGGGTCTCGATGAGGTCGAGGAACCGGGTGAACTGGCTGAAGACGAGGAGGCGGTGTCCGCCGTCGGTCGCCTCGTCGAGGAGGTCGAAGAGGGTGTCGAGCTTCGCCGACGGTTCCTCCCATTTCTTCTCCTCCGACATGGGCAGGAGGCCGAGGTGGCAGGAGGCCTGCCGGAGGCGGGTGAGGGCGGTGAGCATAGCCATGGTCCGCTTCGCCTGGCTGCCCTGCTTGCCGGAATGCTCGAAGACCTCCCGGCGGCCCGCTTCGAGGAGGGCCTGGTAGACTTCCCGCTGCTCGTCGGAAAGCTCGCACCAGGCGATGCTCTCGATCCGGTCGGGGATTTCCTTCGCCACGTCGGCCTTCGTCCGCCGGAGGAGGAAGGGGTGGACGCGACGGCGGAGCCGTTTTAGCGCGGCAGCGTCATTGGTCTTCGTGATCGGCGTCTCGTAGCGGTCGCGGAAGGCCTTTGCGGGGCCGAGGTAGCCGGGCATGAGGAAGTCGAACATCGACCAGAGGTCGAGGAGGCTGTTTTCCAGGGGCGTCCCGGTCAGGATCAGGCGGTGCCGGGCCTGGAGCCGTTTCGCGGCCTGGGCGTTTTGGCTGAAGCGGTTCTTGATGTGCTGGGCCTCGTCGAGGATCGCGGTGTCGAGGGCGAGGGCGGCATAGGTGTCGCTGTCCCGCCGCAGGAGGGCGTAGGAAGTGAGGAGGAGGTCGTGGCCGCCCGCCTTCAGCAGGGCGTGCCGGTCGGGGCCGTGAAGGAGGGCGGTCTTCAGGCCGGGGACGAAGCGGGCGGCCTCCCGCTGCCAGTTGTAGAGGAGGCCGGTGGGGGCGACGACGAGGGAGGGACCCTGCGCCACTCCCGCCTCCTTCCGTGCGGCGAGGAAGGCGAGGGTCTGGAGGGTTTTGCCGAGGCCCATTTCGTCGGCCAGGATGCCGCCGAAGCCCCCGGCGGCGAGGCGATGAAGCCACGCGGTCCCTTCCTTTTGATAGGGGCGAAGGGTGTCGTCGAGGGAGGCGGGAAGCGGCGGAGCTTCGGTCTGGGCTTGAGCCAGGACTTTGGGGGCGGTCCAGGTGACGCCCGCTTTTTCCCGGAGGACCTCGGCGAGGTAGGGGGCGTAGCGGCCCTCGACGCGGGCGGAGCCGAGGCTGGCCTCCGATTCGGGGTCGCAATCGGCGAGGGTCGCCTGCCATTCGGCGAGGGCGCGGCCCGGCAGGAGGGCGATGGCCCCGGAGGGGAGTTTCTTGTGGGTCCGGCCCGTTTCGAGGAGTTGGCGCACCTCGCCGGGGGAGAGGGTCACCGCGCCGTCCCGGCTGGCGAAGGAGGTCTCCACCTGGAGCCAGTCGTTCCCGCTCCCGACGGAAGAGACCCGGATCGTGGCCTCGATGGGGCGGCATTGGGCGAGGAGGGAGGCCAGGCGGGGCGAGGTCTCGACCTTCCATTGGAGCCGCCATTCGGGGAGGTGGTCGGCGAGGAAGGCGATGATTTCCCGCTCCCCGGCCAGCTTCGCGACCTCGGAGGCGGAGGACATCGAGAAGCCCGCGGCGGCGAGGTCGAGCAGGGCCTGGGTCTCGGCCTCCAGGTTGCGCCCGTGGAAGAGGCCGGGCGTGGTGGCGTCGGCGACCCAGCGGGCGGGATCGCTCGGCTTCGGGAGGGGTTTGCCCAGGAGCGGTAGGGTTCGTTCGCCGTAGACCGCCTCCATTCGGCAGACGAGGGAGGCGAGGGTGCCGTCGAGGAAGACGGAGAACCGGGGACGGCCTTCCCGCCACTCGATGGCGGCGACGTCGTCGGCGAGGCGGACTTCGACCTTCCCCGCCACGGAGGGGAGTTGGAGGAGGTGGGGCAACTCCGCGATGCCGATTTCCATCGGTGCCCGGGAAAGGCTGTGGAGGGCGGGGCCCGCCCCGGGATGGAAGACGAGATTGCCATTCCCGAAGAACCAGTGCCCGGAGGCGGAGGGAAGCCATTCCCCGGCCCCGGCGGAGACGGGAGCCAAGAGCTCGACGCGAAGGCGGTCCCGCTTCGTACCAGCATCGGGCAGCCGGGTGATGTGAAGAACGGGGAGGGCCTCGGAACGGGAAACGGAGAGCCGTTCCTTCTTGCCGAGGGAGACGCAGGGATAATCAGACTGGGCGAGGGCGAAGAGGAAGGGATCGAAGTCGTCCCGCTCCAGCAGGATGATGCCGGGGAGAGGATGCTGCTTTTTCTCCAACCGACGAAGGGCGGCGCAGGCGGCGGCGGGGACGGCGAAAGGAGGTTTTTTCCCCTTCAGCGCGGCCTCCCACGGGAGGGAGGGTTGGTCGGCTTCGGAGGCGGCTTCAAGGATGACGCGAAGCTTGTCCATCCGCCACGCCTCGGCGAATTGGAGGGGAAGGAGGAAGGAGGGGAAAAGCGGGGTGCTGCCCGGGGGGGCTTCCTCGGCTGGGTGGAAGGAGGAAGGGACCTCGGCGGGGCGCACGGGGGCGGAAGGCGCTACCTTTACTGGGGACGGTGCGGCAGGCCGGGAGAGCCAGGCCAAGCCCAGGGCGATGGCATGAGCGCAAACGATGCCGCCTTCGCGGGACGGGCGGCAACTGCATAGGGCTTCGACCTCGGCCAACCGCAGGGCGGGGCGGAGCCGGGGGGTGAAGAAGCCGGTGCCGGAGGGGAGGCGTACTTTCCCGGTGAGGACACCCTTTTCGGCGTCGAGGGCGAGGGAGCCGTCCTCGACCCGCCCGCCCCGGACGAGGGCCTCCGCTTCCTTCAGGACGGGCCAGCCGCCGATCCGGGCAAGGTGGTCCCGAGTCAGGTTCAGGGTCGGGGAGGCCATGCCTACTTCAGCGACCCGGAATGGAGCTGGCGGGTCATGAGGGAGGGCTCGATGACCCAGAAATTCCGGCTCGCCTCGACCATCGGGATGATCTTGCGGAGGCGGTCCTCCGTGAGGACGACGCCCCGGTTGACGAGGGCGAGGCGGATTTGGCCGGGGGCGGCGATGTTCTCGTTCATCACGTCGCCGGGGGTGATGGCGGCGGCGGGCTTGATCTTCGCGGTGCCGCGGGTCTGGTAGAAGTCGCAGATCAGCGTCAGCTTCGGCATCCGGAAGAGCTGGGAAAAGGAGGGCGTCCCCATCTCCCCGATCCAGGAGAAGCGCGGGGCCGCCAGGGGCTGGGTGAAGACGGCGCTGGAAGGACCGCGCCCCGTCTCGCTGTTCTCCCGGTAGAGGGTGTGGATCCGTCCGACAAAATCGATGATCGAGGTGTGGAGCGCGTTGTCGTCGGCCTCCCGGCCGTAGAGGTCCCCGGCGATGTATTCGATCCCGGGCCGGGTAAAGTTCAGAACGACATCGTACCACTCGGAGGTGGCGGGGAGGAAGATGCCCGTCCAGCCGATGAAGTCGCCCCGGAGGAGGACCTCGGCGTTCTGCGTGCTGGTGATGTCCTTCGGCGAGACCTTCATCTCGGCGAAGAAGCGGAGGATCGCCTTTTCCAGGTGCTGAACGAGGGGGGGGCGGTGCTCCTCGGCGGCAAGGTGGGCCTTGTGCTCGGGCGACTTGGGGAGGGTGCCGAGGGTAGGGGTGGGTTGTTCCGGCTCCTCGGGCTCCAGGGCTTTCTTCTGCTCGGCGAGGCCGTGCTCCAGTTCCACGACCTTCCGTTCGAGCGCGGCGAGGCGCTTTGCAGTCAATGCCTGGCGGATGCCGTCCCGGCAGACGGCGAGGAAGTCGGTGACTTCGAATTGGCGGGGGAGCAGGGCGTCGGCCCCCAAGTTATAGGCGAAGATCGCCCGGCCCGGGTTGAGGTCGGGCAGGAGCATGAGGAGGAAAGCCCGATTTAATGGGGGCTGCTTTTGCAGCGTGCGGTAGACAGCCTCCATCGAGATCTCCGCGCAGGCGGTGTCGAGGACGATCATGTCGAAGCCCTCCGCCGCGGTCAGGAACGTGACGAGGGTCGCCTCGCTCTCGGCGTAGAAGATCCCGGCGCGGAAGGTGCCGAGGAGGCCGTCGAGGGCGAAGTTCAGGGCGGGGTCGTTCGAGGCGACGAGGATCCGGGGAGAGTCGCTCATGCGGGTGCTCAGAACAATAATCCCGAATTCCGGATTGAAAAGGGCGCACTTCGCTCCCAAGGTAAATTTCAAGGCAAACAGAGGCCGTCCCCCCCCATGTCCCAAGCCGCCGACAATTCCAAACTCCTCCTGATCGTCCACGACGACCAGCTCGTCCTCGACATCCTTTCGTCCTATTTTCGGAACATCTGCTCGGTCGCCTTCTGCCAGTCCTCCGACGATGCGGCCATGGCGGTCGAATTGACCTACGTCGGCACGAACGCCTTTCCCCAAATCCGCGGCGACCTGGGCTTTGCC
>CAISZB010000014.1 GCA_903889845.1 uncultured Verrucomicrobium sp.
GGTGGATTTCCCCGAGCCGGTGGGGGCCTGGAGGATGAGGCGGTTGTTCTCGCGCAAGGCGGAGGCGATCTCGTCCGCGATGTCGTGGATGGGGAGGGGCATGCGGTGGATCGGGCCTTAAGCCTGTTCGATCTCGGCGATCTCGGCGGGCGTGAGACGGAAGTTGGCTCCGCCGAAGACGCCGTCGACCTGCTTCGCGCTGCGGGCGCCGAGGATCGCGCCGGTGACGGCGGGATGGCGGAGGGTCCACGCCACGGCGGTCTCCCCGGCGGAACGCCCGTGCCGTGCGCCGACGGCCTTCAGCCGCTCGGCGAGGGCGAGGTTCGCGCTCAGCTTCGGTTCCTGGAAGGCGTCGCTCTTTTTGCGCCAGTCGTCGGCGGGGAGGGCGGCGGCCCGCTCCTGCGTCATCGCGCCGGTGAGGAGGCCGCTCCCCATCGGGGAATAGACGATGACGCCGATGCCCAGTTCCTGCGCCGTCGGCAGGACCTCGGCCTCGATGTCGCGCCGGATGAGGGAATAAGGGGGCTGGAGTGAGGTGATGGGGGCGACGGCGTGGGCCTGCCGCAGTTCTTCGGCGCTGAAGTTCGACGCGCCGATCCAGCGCAGCTTGCCTTCGGCCTTCAGCTTCGCCAGTTCGGCCCAGCCTTCGAGGGTTTCCTCCAACGCATCGGCGGGCCAGTGGATCTGGTAGAGATCGATGACGTCGGTCTTCAGGCGGCGGAGGCTGGCCTCGATCTCGCGGCGGATCGAGGGGGCGCGGAGGGAGTAGTCGACAGTTCCCTTCTCGTCCCAGATCATGCCGCACTTCGTGAAGACGTAGGGCCGGGGGCCCTTCCACGACGCCAGCGCGCGGGCGACGACTTCCTCCGAGTGGCCGAGGCCGTAGATGGCGGCGGTGTCGATCCAGTTGACGCCGAGTTCGAGGGCGCGGTGGATCGCGGCGACCGACTCGGTGTCGTCCTGGGTGCTCCAGCCGAATTGCCACGGTCCGCCGACGGCCCAGGCGCCGAAGCCGATGGGGGTGATGCGGAGGTCGGAGTTGCCGAGGCGGCGGAGGGAGGAGGCGGGGATCATCGTTTGATATGAGGTGAGAATTTACCCTCCGGCAACCATGCGGATGAATTCGATCCGGTCGCCTTCGGAGAGGGGGCGGGCGGGCCATTCGGAGCGGAGGAGGGCCTCCCCGTTCCGCTCGACGAGGATCGCCTTCGGGGCAAGGCCGAGGTGGGCGGCGAGGTCGCCGATGGTCGCCCCGGCGGGGAGGGTGACCGGGGTGCCGTTGGCCAGGGCGGTGACGCTGTCGGTACTCATACGCTGGCTTGGGCTAGGCTAGGCTAGGCATTAATCGCCGCGTCCCAATCCTTCCAGATCGGATCGAGGCCGAGTTGACGGAGCCGGGCGACGACGACGGAGTGGGGGCGCGGGTCGCCGATCTCGAACTGGACGGTGGCCTCGGCGGTGCCAACTTCGGCGGCGGCGAGGGGGACGGATTTGCCCCGTTCCGTCCGGTGGAGGGCTTCGCGGCCCGCGCCGGTGTAGCCGCCCGGCTCGGTCCGCGCCCCGGCGCTCATCATCGTGATGCCGAGGCCGGCGAGGCCGTCTCGCAGGTGCGCCGGTTCCCGGGTCGAGAGGGTGAGGCCGATCTCGGGGAACGCGACGCGGAGGGCGCAGACGAGCTGGACGAGGTCGCGGTCGGCGAGGGGGAACTGGGGATTGAAGCCGCTGGCCGCCGGACGGAGGCGGGGGAAGGAGACGGCGAGGGAGGCCTTCCAGCAATGTTTGAGCAGGTGCTCCACGTGGGCGGCGAGGCGGACCGCTTCCGTGCGCCACGGGGCGAGGCCGAGGAGTGCGCCGATCCCGATCCGGCGGAACCCGGCGGCATAGGCCCGCTCCGGGCAATCGAGCCGCCAGGCGAAGTCCCGCTTCGGCCCCGAGGGGTGGAGCGGGGCGTAGGCCACGGGGTCGTAGGTCTCCTGGAAGACGGTGACGCCGTCGGCCCCGGCATCGACGATGTGACGGTATTCCTCCGTCTCCATCGGGGCGACCTCGATCGAGACCGAGGGGACGAAGGCGCGGAGGCGGCGGGTGCAGTCGGCCAGGTAGGTGTTCGAGACGAATTTCGGATGCTCCCCGGCGACGAGGAGGATCGCGCGGAATCCCTCCGCCGCGAGGTGCCGGGCCTCGGCCTCCACCTGGTCGAGGGTGAGGGTGGTGCGGAAGATCGGATTGTTCCGGGAAAAGCCGCAGTAGTTGCAGATGTTGACGCACTCGTTGGAGACGTAGAGCGGGGCGAAGAGGCGCATCGTCTTGCCGAAGTGGCGGCGCGTCGTCGCGGCGGCCTGCGCGGCCAGGGCCTCCAGCGCGGCGTCGTCGCAGGGGGCGACGAGTTCCGCGAAGCGGCGGAGCACGGCGCTCTGGGGAAGGCCTTGGTGGAGCGTTTCGGAGAAGGTCATGGCGTTTTAGGGGGCGATTACCGGAGAGCGGGCTCGGGACGGAGGAAGCCGGTGAGGGGGCTGGTCGGGGAGGCCTTCGCGCCGACGGGGGCGGCGGAAGCGAGGCCGGTCTCGTAGGCGATCCGGCCCGCGTCGACGGCGAGGCGGAAGGCGTGGGCCATCGCGGCGGGATCGGAGGCGATGGCGATGGCGGTGTTCACCAGGACGGCGTCGGCCCCCATCTCCAGCGCGGCGGCGGCATGGGAGGGCGCGCCGAGGCCCGCGTCGATGACGACGGGGACGGTCGCCTGCTCGATGATGATTTCCAGCTGGCCGCGCGTCTCCAGCCCCCGGTTCGTCCCGATGGGGGCGGCGAGGGGCATGACGGCGGCGGTGCCGACGTCCTGGAGCCGCTTCGCCAACACGGGATCGGCGTTGATGTAGGGGAGGACGATGAAGCCTTCCTTCACCAGCTGCTCGGCGGCGAGGAGCGTTTCGATGGGGTCGGGAAGGAGGTGGCGGGGATCGGGATGGATTTCCAATTTGATCCACTTCGGCAGTCCCGCACTGGCGGCGAGGCGGGCGAGGCGGACGGCCTCGGCGGCGTTCATCGCGCCGCTCGTGTTCGGCAGGAGGAGGTAGCGGGCGGGGTCGATGTGGGTCAGGATGTCGGCGAAGGGATCGTGCTCGCCGGAAAGGTCGGCCCGGCGGAGGGCCACGGTGACGATTTCCGTGCCGCTCGCCTCCAGTGCGGCGCGCATCGCCTCCGGGGAGGGGAACTTCCCCGTGCCGGTCAGGAGTCGGGAACGGAACGTGCGCCCGGCGATGACGAGGGGCTGAGGCGGGGGCTGGGGGGTGGTCATGGGGAGGGGAAAAGCCTACGCCCCTTGGCGCGGCCTTTCAAGCCATCCCTGATTTGGAGGGGGGAGAGGCCCAGGCCCAGGCCGGGGCCGGGGTCCGTGAGGGGGGAGTTGGCGTAGCGATCGCCCCCTGCAACCCTGCCTTGCCCTTCCGTCCGATTCCGCCTAACTTCCTCCCTCCATCTTTATGAGCGAATCCTACATTCAGAATCTCTTCGCCGAGCGGATCGGCGGCAACCGTTTCGGCAAGGACACTGCGATCTACAAGTTCGAGAAGATCAAGCGGGCGAAGCGCGCCGCCCTGGCCGCGAACCCCGGCGCGGAACTCTTCGACCTCGGCGTCGGCGAGCCCGACGAACCGGCCTTCCCCGAAGTCATCGAGGAGCTCCACAAGGAAGCGAAGAAGGCCGACAACCGGGGCTATGCCGACAACGGCGGCTCCCCCTTGAAGGAGGCGGCGGCCCGCTACCTGAAGAACGTCTGCGGCGTGACCGTCGATGCGGAGTCGCAGGTCGTCCACTCGATCGGCTCGAAGGCCGCCCTCTCCATCCTTCCCGCCGCCCTGATCAACCCCGGCGACGTCGTCCTGATGACCGTCCCCGGCTACCCGATCTTCGGCACCCACGCGAAGTATTACGGCGGCGCGGTCCACAACCTCCCCCTCACCGCCGCGAACGGCTTCCTCCCCGACCTGAAGGCGATCCCCGCCGACGTGGTGGCGAAGGCGAAGGTCCTCGTCATCAACTACCCGAACAACCCGACCGGCGCCAGCGCCACGCCGGAGTTCTTCGCCGAGGTCGTCGCCTTCGCGAAGAAGCACAACATCGTCGTCGTGCTCAAAGGAAAAAACAGCGTCATCACGGACGGGACGCGAGTCGCCATCAACTCGACCGGCAACAGCGGCATGGCCA
>CAISZB010000015.1 GCA_903889845.1 uncultured Verrucomicrobium sp.
CACCGCCGGTGCGGCCTCGGCGGGATTCGGGACGACGGAACGGCGCCAGCGGCGCCCCCCCCCTCCTCCACCCTGGTCGGTTGCTGCTGCGGCGGCGGCCGTCGCCGCAGGCGCTCCCGAAGCGCCGGGAGCGGACGGCGCGGGATTGTTCACGATGATGAGGAGGGGATCGAAGCGGACGGTCAGGATCTGGCCCGGCCCCGGTCCCTTGACCCGGGCGCTGGAACGGAGGGGGTTCGCGTCGTAGCGGACGCTGTCGATGGAGTAGCCCTTCGCGTTCGGGTCCCGCGTCACGGCCATCCGTTCCTGGGTGTCCCGGTTCATGAGGAAGAGGACCGGGCTCGTCGCGCTTTCCGTGAGGCCGACCAGGATCCACGTTCCCCGCGTCCCCTCGTCGGCGGCGGCGGAGGTGAAGGGGGACCGTTCCCAGATCGCCTTGTAGCGGTCGGCCCCCGTCGCCTGAGGGATCGCCTCCTCGGCCCGCGCCGACAGCGCCAGGATCCCGAGAAGGAAAAGCAGGAGGGAAAAGGGTTTCATTTGAGGGAGTGCCAGCGGGCGACGGTCATCTCGCACCGCATCCGGGTCGGGTCGACGGTGTCGCACTTGAGGGAGAAGCGGGTGACGGCCTGGAAGAGTTCGGGCTGCTCGACATCAACCAGCCAGCGGCAGAGCCCTTCGAGGGACCCGGCGACGGTGATCTGGACGGCGACCTCCTTGTAGAAGGTCGCCCCCCGGGGTTCCTGAAGGGTCTGCGCGGAGATCGTGAGGTTCTCCTTCTTGGCCGCCTGCTGCAGCGTTTCCAGCAGGCGGGCGCTGCCCTGGCCGGGATCGTCGAGCTTCGGCTGCGTCGCCGCCAGCCACGCGGCCCGCTTCGTCCAGAGGTCCTTGCCGGCCAGCCAGCCCTGGGAATAGGCCAGGTCGGCATGGAGCTTCCGCAGGTTGCGGGAGGTGTCGAGGTACTGCTGCCGCAGGAAATCGACCAGGTAGATGTTCCCGACCACGAAGAGGACGACGAGGAAGACATAGAGGTTCCGCCGTTCCCCCTTCGTCAGGCCCTTGCCCTTGCCGTTACCGTTAGGATTAGGGAGCGGGTGCGCCACGGGAGCCCTCCAGTTGGAACGGCGCGCGATTGTTCGGCAGCACCTTCGGTTGCGGCATCGTCCACGCCCACTTCTTCAAAAACGGATCCTTCTGCGTCGCATGGAGGAAGGCGAAGGCCGAGGCCGCGTCCTTCCCCTCCCCCGCGAGGAGGAGCTTGCCCGCGGAGGACGAGTCCTCGAACTTCGTCAGCCGCATCTCCTGCGGCAGGATCTGGACGACGGCCAGGAGCGCCTCCAGCGGGTAATAGGAGGGATCGACCGCCGGGGAGAGCGCCCGCCACTGGTCGGCCGTCCGGGAAAGGGAGGCGACGGTCGGGGCGTCCTGCGCCACGGCGGCGGCGAGGCGGGACTCGTCCCACTTCATCCAGCCTAGGAGGCCCCCCACGGCGACCAGGGCCAGGAGATAGGCCAACGCGAAGACCTTCAGCACGCGCCCCTTCCGGCTCCGGTCCCGGGCGACGCGCCGCTCCTCGCGGACCGGCGGAGGGACCAGGGAAAGGCTTTTCTTCGGGAGCCGGAGGGAACGGGAGAAGCCGTCGGCCTCGACGACCGGCGGGATGCCGAAGACCGCCTCGACCGCCGCCGCATCGCCCGGGCCGAAGGAGCCCCAGAGATGGACCGCGGGCCGTTCCGCGACGACCCCCTCCCACGAGAGGGACCGGACGAGGAGGGCGACTTCGGGCAGGACCGCGTCGATCCTCACCGCGCCGGGGAAGAAGTGGAGGGCGGCGACTTCCCCGCCCTTGCCATAGGCCAGGACGATCCCGCCCTGCTCCGCCCAGAAGACGAAGGCCTCGTCGGGCAGGGCGTGGAAGCGGGCCGCGGCATCGTATTCGGCGATGCCCGGAAGGAGGAGGGTGGACGGCAACTCGGCATCGACGAGGAAGGCGCTCACCAGCGTCCTGCCCCTCCTCCTCCCGGAGGGGCCGGAAGTCCCAGGCCGCCTCGTCCCCGCCGCCCCGCAACAGGCCGCGCCGCTCCAACTGGGCGAGGGCCAATTCCGGCAGAACCTCCTTCTCCGTCGTCTGGAGCCAGATCGGGACCACCAGCAGATGCCGCGCCGGAAGCCCGAGGCGGGTGCCGGGCGGGAGGCCGCCCAGATCGGCCTCGGCCACGGGAACCGACGACGAGGGCGCGCCCGCTTCGGCCTTGCCCTTCGTCTTCGCGAAGACGACGTGGCGCCAACCGTCGGCGTCGGGCAGGCAGAGGCCGCCCCCGGAGGGGAAGCGCCGGACCTTGTCGGCCTGGGCCGTCTTGGCCTCGGTGGCCTTCGCCGGGGGTTGCTTTAGAATTCCTGCCATAAATAGTACGTGGGAGAGGTGGTGGCGTCGCTCGCGTTGCGGGTCGCCACGGCCCGGACCGTGTGACGATGATCCCCGAATGTCCCCTGGCTCTCAACCCTCCAGATCGTGCTGGTGACCGAAAGGAGGGAGGAGACGAACCGGACCTGCCCGGAGGGGATGCCCAGGGCGGAG
>CAISZB010000016.1 GCA_903889845.1 uncultured Verrucomicrobium sp.
CCCAGACGCTGACGAAGGACAACGCCGAGGGGCTGCTGCGCCACCTCCTTACGGAACGGAACCCGGCCCACGCCAACGCCTGCTACATCCTGGCCCTGATGCTGGAACGGAAGCGGATGCTGAAGGAACTCGACCGCCGCGAGATCGAAGGCCACCCCTGCCTCATCTACGAGCACCTTGTCAGCGGCGAGACCTGGATCATCCCCAACCCGCCCCTCCGCCTCGACGAGATCGTCCGCATCCAGGCCGAAGTCGCCGCGCTCCTCTCCGGGGCGGCGCCGGAAGCGGCCCCGCCGCCGACTCCGGCCCCCACGGAATCGGCCACCGCCGAGGTTGCTGCCGAAAGCACTCCCGCCGAAGCGGAACCGACCGCGCCCGAACCGGCGACCTGAATTATGCCCAGCTGGGACGCCGACCAATACCTCCGCTTCGCCGGGGAGCGGACCCGGCCCTGCCTCGACCTCGCCCAGCGCGTCGCCCTCGACCAACCGGCGCGCGTCATCGACCTCGGCTGCGGCCCCGGCAACAGCACCGAAGTCCTCGCCCGACGCTGGCCCGGGGCTGAGGTCACCGGCCTCGACAGTTCCCCCGAGATGATCGCCGCCGCGCGGCTGGCCCGGCCCGACCTCCGGTGGATCGCCGCCGACATCGCAGGATGGAAAGCGGAGGCCCCCTGCGACCTCGTCTTCAGCAACGCCGCCCTCCAATGGGTCCCCGACCACGCCGCCCTCTTCCCCCGGATGCTGGCGCAGGTCGCCCCCGGCGGGGCGCTGGCCGTCCAGATGCCCGCCAACTTCGACGCCCCGGCGCACCGCCTGATGCGGGACCTGGCCGCCTCCCCCTCCTGGCGGGCTTCTTTCCCCAACGCGATCCGCGAATGGGCCGTCCACGAGCCCGCCTTCTACTACGATGCCGTCGCCCCCCGCGCCCAGCGCGTCGATGCCTGGACCACGGAATACCTCCACATCATGACCGGCCCCGAAGCGATCGCCGAATGGTATAAGGGGACCGGCCTCCGCCCCTTCCTCGACGCCCTGCCCGAGGCCGACCGGCCCCGATTCCTGGCCGATTACACCGCCCTCCTCGCCGGGGCCTACCCGCGTCGGGCCGATGGGAAGGTGCTCTTCCCGTTCCTAAGGTTGTTTTTGATCGCGTACGTTTGATGCCAGATTGCCTTGATTGGCCTTGGAAATCGGGGGACGCACCTACAACCTCGCGCCCCCCTACCGCCCCAACCTCCGAATATACTCCACCAACTCGTCGACCTGCTGGGACGCATGGACTCCCTGGCGGCTCATCGCGGCGAAGACCTGGGATTGGCCGTCGGTGTCGATGGCGGCGTGCATGTAGGGATCGGCATCGTGGAGGGCCTTGAGGAAAGGGCGCAGCAGCGTCATGTCGGTCGTCGTCATGATCAGCCAGAAGACGGCGTTGTGGCCCTGCGCGTCGCGGTCCCGCAGGCCGATCCCGGCGGCAATGAACGGGGCGGCGAGGTTGAGGCGCTTCTTCGACAGCGCCAGCAGGAGGGGCGAGTTTTCCAGGGTCTGCGCGGGCGGCATCGCACCGCCGCCGACCTCCAGGACTTCCTTCAGCTGGCGCAGGTTGCCCCGCCGCACGGCGGCGAGGAGGTCCTTCCGGAAGACCTCGCCCGGGGGGCGGACGCCGCCCTGCGGCAGGGGCAGGAGCGGGACGGGCGTCGCCAGGATGTCGCTCCAGAGAACTCTCTCCTCCAGGCGCCGGACAAGCGGGATCTCCCCGCGGACCCGCGCCAACTCGATTGCCGTGAGGCCGCCGAAGTCGGGGATGAGGGGGTTGGCGCCGTAGTCGAGGAGGAGGGTGACGATCGCGTCGTAATCGTCCAGGCGCGTGATCGCGACCATGAGCGGCGTCCGGTCGAGGAAGTCGGTCGCGTTGACGTTGGCCCCGGCGACGAGGAACTGCTCCACGTTCAGCGCTTGCCCGTGGGCGACGGCGGCGTGGAGGGGGGTCGAGCCGTCGGGGCTCGGCGCACTCGGGTTCCCGCCCCGGGCGCAGAGGAGGGGGATGAGGCTGTCGGTCGTCCGGGTCACCGCCACCGCCCGCAGGATCGTGCCGTAGACGGTGTGGGGGGAGTTGGGATCGGCGCCGCACTCCAGCAGGTGCTCGAAGACCAGCCACGCCCCGGCGTCCATCGCCTCCTCCAGGGGATGCTTCTCGTCCTTGAGGCTGAGGCGGTTCATCGAGAAGCCGAGCTGGGCCAGCGCGGGGATGCACCGCCGGGCGTTGCTATAAATGGCCGCAGTCAGGAGGTCGGCCCCGCCCAGGACCATCTTCGTCGGGAAGACCGGCAGGGCGTGGGCCAGGGTGACCAGCCGCTCCGCATTGTCCCCATGCAGGGCCTCCCGAAGGCTTTCGGAGAAACTTTCGGCCGAGGCCGAGCGCGCGGTGGAAGACATGGTAAAACGTGAAATGAACAGGGCAAGGCCCTATTCAGGTCCCTTCTGTAAGGTGAAAGCGGAGAGGAAGACGGGGCCGCGCGGCCCCCGGTAACACTGGTTCGGAACGAAAAACGAAATCATACCCCTACGGCCCCCTTTCTGGTTGGAAACTCCCTCAAGAATGGATAACAAACCCGCCCTAGTGTAAGGAATAAAACAGAAACTCAAGGCCTGCCACCGAAAAGCCCGCCTCCCCCGGCCCCTTCTCTGAGGGTTGAGTATATTCAGTCTTTTTTAGTAAGCAAAAACACTCATTCTTTTGCTTGTAAAATCTCTCCGAACGGCCTCTTGACTCTTTCCCCCCGTCTGATGCAAGGTACGCCCCCCTCTACACCGGGTCCGCGCAGGCGGAAAATCCTCCGGTGGAGGCAGAAAGAAGCGAGGTGAATTTACAATGACCGAAGTCCGCATCAAAAAAGGCGAATCGATCGACAAGGCGCTCCGCCGCCTGAAGAAGAAGCTCGACCGCGAAGGCACCCTCCGGGAGGCCCGCACTCGCCGCACCTTCGAGAACACCACCGAGAAGAAGAAGCGCAAGGCCCGCGAGGCCCGCTTGAACTTCTGGGGCACGTTCAACCTGAACCGCCCCTCTTCCGCCGCCCCTGTGGCGTAAGGGTGAGTTCACCTCAAAAACCCGGCCTGCCGCGCGAGCGGCGGCCGGGTTTTTCTTTTTTGCGGAGCGCGACCGCCTGCGAGATGGAGCAAAGTCTCTAAGATATTCTTAGGTCCCCACCCCCTTTGCGAGTAGCTTTATCCCTGTTGAACTTCGTCACCCCCACGATCACCATCCGCGTCGGCTGCCACATCGTCTACGAGACGTCGCTGCCGACGCCGATGCTCCTGGTCCTCCGCCCCTGGCGGGACGACCGCCATTTCGTGCGGCAGGAAAACTTCTCCGTCAACCCCGGCGTCGGCACCCACGAGTTCACCGACCTCCACGGGAACACGGCGTGCCGCACCCTCCTCCAGCCCGGCCAGAACACGATCCACCACGACGCCCTCGTCGATGTCCCCTGCGAGCCCGACAACCTGAATCATCCCCGCGACGCCCTGACCATCGACCAGCTCCCGCCGCAACTCCTCCGCTACACCCTCCCCAGCCGCTACTGCGACTCCGACAAGCTCCTCAACTTCGCCTGGGAACAGTTCGGCCAGGTCCCCAACGGCATCGAGCGGGTCATCGCCATCTGCAACTGGACCCACCTCAACATCCAGTACCGGACCGGCTCCGGCCGCGCGGACATCGCGGCCTCCGAGGTCGTCGCGCAACGCTTCGGCGTCTGCCGGGACTTCGCCCACGTCGCCATCGCCCTCTGCCGCGCCTTCAACCTGCCCGCCCGCTACGTCGTCGGGCACCTCCCCGACGTCGGGTGCTTCGACCCCGGCTCGCCGATGGACTTCCACGCCTACTTCGAGGTCTACCTGGGCGGGGAATGGTGTACCTTCGACGCCCGCTTCAACACGCCGCGCATCGGCCGGGTGAAGGTCGCCCAGGGCCTCGACGCCGTCGATGGGGCCTTCTCCACCAGCTACGGGGAGGCGCGGCTGGCCTGGTTCGAGGTCTGGTCCTACCAGGTGAACCCGGCCCACGTCTCCGTCGGCGATCCGGTGAACCTGGCCCTGCGCCTCGACGGTACCCCGAGCGTCCGCACGGCTTGAATTCGGCGGGCCGACGTGTCACGCTTCCGCGTGTCCATGAACGCCCGTCCCCTCTTCCTCGCCGGCCTGATCGCCGCCGCCGCCGCCGCGCGGTTGCTGCCCCATCCCGACAACGTCACCCCCGTCGCCGCGATCGCCCTCTTCGCCGGGGCGCGGTTCGCCGACAAGCGGATGGCTTTCCTCGTCCCGCTCGTCGCGATGTTTCTGAGCGACCTCGTTCTGGGCCTCTACCCCCTCCTCCCCGTCATCTACGGCTCCCTCGCCCTCACCGTCGGCCTCGGCTTCCTGCTGCGGCGGAGGGAGAGCGCGGTGGGAATCGCCGGGGCGGGCCTCGCCGGGGCCGTCCTCTTCTTCCTGATCACGAATTTCGCCGTCTGGGCCGTCCCCTCCGGTACCCTCTATCCGAAGACCGCCGCCGGGCTCCTCGACTGCTACGCGGCGGGGCTCCCCTTCTTCCGAAACGAGGTCCTCGGCACCGCCTTCTACACCCTCGTCCTCTTCGGCGGCTGCGCCCTGGCGGAGCGGCGCTTCGCCCCCCTCCGGGAAACGGCGGCGGCCCCGGCCACGGCCACGGCGTAAGAAGCTACTTTCGCGGGAGCCACGCCCCGCCCTTCCGGTCCTTCCCCTCGCGCGAGCTGAAGCGGGGAATGCCGACGATGGGGGCCAAGGCCAGCGCGGTCGAACGGATCACGAAGACGGCGGCAACGATCCCCAGCAGGAGGGCGATCCCCAGGCCGACGACCAGCCCGATCTTTCCGTAGTGGACGAGGGAGACCCCCCGCTTGCCCGATTCCTTGAGGTGATCGACGTTGAACCTCACTTCGTCGTCGAAGGCGCGGTTGCTCTCCTCGATCCGCGGGAACGTCTGGTCGAAATAAAATGCGTCGGCTTTCCTTTTCTCCCCAGCCAGGAGGAGGGCCCGGAGTTCCCCGGCCGATGTCTCGTAGGCCCCGTAGGCGGCGACCGTCCGGGCATAGAGCGGGCGTTCCCCGTGCGCGTCGTCGACCTCCCCTTTGTCGTCGTACGCCTGGAGTTGCCGCCGGGCCGAGTCGATGGCCACGCCGCAGGCATCGTCGATCCGGCGCCTTTCCGCCGGGTCCTGCGCCATCCCCTCGATCAGAAGCAGGATCTGGGAACGGTTGAGCGCGGCCTGGACCGCGCTGAGATCGGCGGCGCCGAGGGCCCAGTTCTGGACGATGTCCTTCATCTGGGAATCGACCCGGATCATCCTCACGATGGCGAAGCCGCCGACGAGGAGGTTGAGGATAATCAAAAAGACCAGCCCGATCGTGATCCGTTTTCCGATATCCATGCGTGCCTTTCCTCCGTGGGACAGACCCTAAGAAGCTGTGAAAGAAGTAGGCATGGGTCGCGCGGAGAGGGATTTTTCTCTCCACCTAGGCGCGAGCGACGCGCATATCAACGAAAAGATATGAAAGGAGCGAGCAACAACGGGGGAGAGAAAAAGCCCTCCCGCCCTGCGGGTTACGCCGCTTTTGGCCGGTTGGCTTTGTTGCCGATTCTCGACAATGCCGTCGCGAAGCGACAGAGAGGCAAAGGGGCAAACTGATTTGCATAGCCAGGAGGCAACCCATTCAAGGGATGCCTTCGAATCGGCGTCGCGCCACCCAGCCAAAATCGGCGTAACGCGGCCCATGACTACTTCTTTCACAGCTTCTAAGTTAAGAACGTCTCTCTCCCGGAGGCAAGACCACCCGCGCTTGACGCCCCTCCGAAAGAGAGCATACTCTCCCCTCCGTTACCCCTCAGGTACGGCAAAACCGAAAAAAGCACCGCCCCTATGTCGCTGGACAACATGATTGAAGTCGAAGGGAAGATCATCACGATCCTTCCCGGCACCATGTTCCGCGTCGAGCTGGACAACGGCCACGTCCTCCTGGCCCACATCTCGGGCAAGATGCGGAAGCACTTCGTCCGCCTCACCCACGGCGACCGAGTGAAGCTGGAAATGTCCCCCCACGACCTCGACAAGGCCCGCATCCTCTTCCGCCTCGACCGGCCTGCCGCCGACGGCTCCGTCGCCCCCCGCCGCCGTCGTCCCCAGGGCGGCAACCGCCGCCGGTAATTGCCGGTAAGAGGCCCCTCCCCGCTTTCCCATGCCCTCCTTTGACGTCGTCTCCGAGGTCAACCAGGACGAAGTCCAGAATGCCCTGAACCAGGCCAACAAGGAGATCGCCACCCGCTTCGACTTCAAGGACGCGGGGGCCGAGATCACGCAGGAGAAAGCCTCAATCCAGCTCCGCGCCGTCAACGCCTTCAAATTGAAGGCCCTCTGCGAGATCGTCCTCGGCAAGCTCGCCAAGCGGAACGTCAGCCTGAAGAACATCGAGCAGAAGGAGCCCGACGTCTCCTCCACCGGCAAGGCCTCGCAGACCCTCGTCGTGAAGCAGGGCCTGGAGGGCGACGTGGCGAAGCAGGTCGTCGCCGCCGCGAAGGAGACGAAGCTCAAGATCCAGGCCCACATCCAGGGCAACGAAGTCCGCGTCACCGGCAAGAACCGGGACGACCTCCAGACCGTCATCGCCGCGCTGCGCGCCGGGGACTTCCCCGTCGCCCTCGGGTTCAAGAATTTCCGGGAGTAGCGCGCATGGCCTCGTGGCTGGTGAAGCAGGAGCCGACGGCCTACGCCTTCTCCCTCTTCCAGAAGGAGAAGGAGACCGAGTGGACCGGCGTCCGCAATTTCCAGGCCCGGAACAATCTCCGCGCCATGCGCAAGGGGGACCGCGTCTTCTACTACCACTCCGTCGAGGAGCGGCAGGTCGTCGGCCTCGCCACCGTGGCGCAGGAAGCCCATCCCGATCCGACGGCGACGGAAGGCGATTGGTCGTGCGTCACGCTCCGCGCCGGGAAGGCCCTGCCGCAGCCCGTCTCCCTCGAAACGATCAAGACCGATCCGCTGCTGAAGGAAATCGCGTTGGTCCGCCAAAGCCGCCTCTCCGTCGTCCCGCTGACGGAGAAGGAAGCCGACCGCCTGGCGAAGCTGGGCGGCGCGTAGTCCCGAGACCCGCTACTTCCCGGCCGCCGCGTCGGCCTTCATGAAGGCGATCGAGGCCTTCACTTCCTTCAGGAAGAGGGCGGCGAAGGCCATCTTTTCGATTCCCTTGCTCTCCGACACGGAGGAGGCGGCGAGGAGGTCGTCCTCCCAGACGAGGGAACCCGCCTTGCCGCCGACGGTGTAGGGCCAGAATTCGCAGAGCGTCGCGGAGACGTCGTATTCGCCGCTCGAATAATAGTCGGCCTCGCAGAGCTGCCAGCGGTCGGGCTGGGAGGGGGTCGGCGCGGGGATGACGACCGTCGCGCCGAGGGTGACGATGGCGTGGTGGTCGGCGACGAGGAATTCCCAGTTCGAGGCGAGGGACTCGGCGTTCCCCTTGCCGCCGTTCCCGAAGAGGCCGGTGGCGCGGAGGACGGGGGCCAGCTCCTGGCGGACCTTCGGGTCGTCGGTCAGGATGCCGCGCAGTTCCAGCGACGGGGAAATCGTCTTTCCCCCGGCGGTCTCGTAGGGCCGGGTGGTGAAGAGGTCGAGGGCGCGGGCGGAAAGGATCTGCCGCCATCCGTGGGCGGGGTCGGGGTCCTTCGCCAGGGCCTCGGCCTCCGCCTTGCTCAGGTTGAGGTCGCCCGAGTCGGCGGCGGCGACGGCGTTCCGGCTCTGGTCGAAGAATTTTTTCTGGGCGGAGACCTTCGGATCGAGGGTGAGGGAGAGGTAATGGTCCTCCTGTCCGGCGGCGCCGAAAGGCGGCACCGTTTTCTTGTGGACGAAGATTTCGAGTTCGGGATGGCCGGAGGGGTTCCAGTCCCGGACGTAGGTGGCCGCTTCCTTCGGGGGGAACGGCAGCCAGTAGCAGGTTTGAACCCCCAGCCCCTTGTTGAAGTTGAAGTCGGTGCCGGTCGTGCCGAGGACCGTGTCGGCGTCGATGCTTTGGACTGAGTCGAAGACGGAAAACCGGGCGAGGGCGTCGGGAATCCCGTCGGCGCGGAGGGGGAGGGATGGAGCGAGAGCGAGCAGGCCGAAGGCGACCGAAAGGAGGAAGGGCTTCACTTGGACCTGGAGCGTATCGTGTCGTGCCCTTACTGGCGATGAGGATTTCGGGGTGGGCACGAAGCAGTCGGTACCGCCCTTCGAACAAACCCGCGGCCAACTCAAAGTGCATAACAGGCTCTAGGCGGGACTTTGCATCGGCTTCGCAAACCGACTCTCCATTCTACAGTTGAATTTGGGGTCGCTTTATGGGGCGGAACCTAAACCATGTTGCTGAATTCCGCTATTCTGGCCGGGCGGCGGCGATCGGCCCACACGATTCTCTAATCCCAAGGCGATGCATTTTTGGGAAGAAGCGTTACCGCGGCGGGGAAGGCGTAGTAAGCTCCCTCCCATGCCTCCGACCATCCGCCTGCGCGACATCGCCCGGGAAGCGGGCTGCCATTACACGACCGTTTCCCTCGCC
>CAISZB010000017.1 GCA_903889845.1 uncultured Verrucomicrobium sp.
CCCGTAAGGCTCGGTACGCCGACCGTGCCTCACGGTAGTCGACGGGACGATCGACAAAATCCCTTGCCCTCAGCTTGCCCGCGCGAACCGCCTCGACTGTTTTCTGCCGGTCTTCGACACCCCGATCCTTGGGGGCGAGAATTGTCACTCCCTCCCCGGGAATGAAGTCGAAAGGATTAATTTCGATCTTTTTTTCATACGTGGCCTGCATGACCAATCGAGGCCAGTTTCCCCCGAAATGAGCCATGGATTCACCGTGCGATTGAGGTTTTTTGCGCAGGAGGCGGTAGGCCAGCAACGCTCCAGCCGACGCGCCGGAACTCTCCACGACCAGATCCGCGCCTCCGCCGGTCCAGGCATGGATGCGATCTTCGGCATCGGCATCCCTTCCATTGACGGCAGCGGCCATTCCCCGGGCGAGCGCCCTATCCAGCCGGGCCTGTTCAAGGTCGGTGACCAGAACACGGCACCCCCGCGTCTTCAGCCAAGCGGCGGAAAAGGCTCCGATCGGCCCCTGACCAATAACGACCGCCGACTCACCCTCGCAGGGCGCTGCCGCCTCGACGCCCCGAAAACTAATCGCCGCGATCTCAACGATCACATAGTCGAACGGATCGGCGCCGGGTGGCAAGAGAACGGGACGACAGCTTCCCAGCGTGGTGAGCACATGCCCGCCCGCTTGCACTCCCCAGCAGGCATTGACCCCGGGAACAGGCTTCGGATTGCGGTAGGAAACCAGATCCCCCACGCGGAATCCCGCGACCTTCCTCCCGGCGGCGATCACCTCTCCGACCGCCGAATATCCGGGAATGACAGGAAACGGATTCGTCTCCTTGTAATACCCCGCCAACGTCCGCAACTCCGTGCCCGACGAGACCATCGTATACAGGGTGCGGACGACGATGTCGTCATCGGCCGCCGGCCCCAGCTTGAAGTTTTCGACTCGAATATCGTCAGGGCCGTGAAAGACGATGGCATCGACCGCATTAAGGGAGTGACTCATAATTTCCGTATTATTTCTGCGTAACTTGAAAAACGCATTCCTGGGAGAGGACGGCTTCGTCGAAATCGACCGGGGCCTTCGTGCCGGAGCGGTAGGCAGCCATGACGTCTCGAATGTAAAACTGGGCAAAGTTGGAATCCGTTTCGTGCCACTGCAAAGCGTGTTCGGGGGCTCCGTTCCCGTGATAGCCGATAATCCGGTTGAAATTCAGGCTATCCACATGCAACGCCCCGGCATCGCCGATCACCTCGATCCGGCCATCGGTGTTGGGAATACATTTCGTGGTGGTCCTCCCCAGGACAATGCTGGCCACCCCTCCTCCCTCGTATTCCACATGCACCACCCCCAGATCGTGGATCCCGAGTTTCCGATACCATGGATAGAAATAAGCCCCTTTCACCGCGTAAATGCGGGTGGGCTTTCCCCCGAAGATTTCGTTGAGAAACAAAAACGCGTAGGGGCCGAAAATATCGATTTCTCCGATCGGAAACGGAGAATCCGCAGGCGTCGCATATAACGGCCCCTTGGATTGCAGAAATTGATAGTAAGCCACGCGCGGCTTACCGATCGCGCCGTCATGGAACTGCTTCAGAACCTGGGCCACGGGGCGGGCATGCTTGGCCGCCGCCACCGCCAGGGCGAAGTAAACGCCGCTCTCCTTGACCGCCTTGCGGATCCGTTCCAATCCCTCCGCGTCAAAGGCCAGGGGCTTCTCGGACAGAATGGCGATCTTTCGTCCGGCCACCGCTTCCACCGCCTCCGGATTATACGCGGGATGAACGGCGAGACTGACAAAGTCGGGTTTTCCCTGGTCGAGCATCTCCTCGAGGCTCGCGAAAAAGGGAACCCCCAGGCGCGCGGCGGCCTCCCTCGCCGAAGCGACCTCCTGGGGCGTGGCGTGCGGGGCGGGAGACGCCCCGATTCCGGTCACACCGGCCTCCCGCAAAAGACAGGCTCCGTAATTCGTCTGATGGCCATAGGCAAAACCGCACAATCCCACCCGAATACCTTTCAATCCATTTCCGTCGATACTCATGACTTCCTTTCGCAAATGACTTCCTTGCCGCTGTACATCGAATTCACCCCATCGAACACCGTCGACAGCACCTTCCGCGTAAACGACAGCGGGATCGTGGCGGGGCCGCGGCCCAAAACCAGCTCGGCAAAGTCCCGAATCTGCCCCGTAAAATGGTCGTCCTCGGGCGCGAAGTCGTTATGTCCCAGAGGCGTAAAGCCTTCCTTATTGAAAAGGCTGGCACTCGGGTGCTGCCGATCGGAAAGATCGAGCGTCCCCTCCGTCCCCACCACGTAGAATTCTTGGTGGAACGGATACCCTTGCGGCTGCATGATCCGGTTTTCCTCGCTCAGGGCGATGGTTCCGTTCTCGAACGTCAGGAGAAGGGAAAAATACTCGTGCGGCGGCAGCCAATCCTGGCCTGGATGGCTGATGGCGTGGACCTTCGTTGGAAAGCAATCGAGCATCCAGCAAAGCATATCCACTTGGTGGCACCCGTTGCGGACCAGCAGCCAATGCTTCGGCCGCTTTTGCCAGATGGGCTGATCCGGCCGATGGAAGGGGCTGGACGGACTCGCGATGCGCACGAAGACCGGCTGGCCGATGGTTCCCTTCTTCACCAACTCGACCATGCGACGCAAGGGGGGTGCCCAGCGATAGCATTGGATGCCCATGGCATGGACGCCCGCCCGTTCCACCTCGGCGGCGATCCGGTCGAAATCCTCCAGCGAGGTCGCCACGGGCTTTTCGATCAGCAGATGTTTCCCCGCCTTCGCCGCCTTGATCGCGATGTTCGCATGGGTTTCGTCAGGGGTGACGATGTCAACGATATGGACATCGTCACGCGCCAGCACCTTGTCGAGATCGCTCTCGAAATCGCACTCCGAAAACCGGGCCAACTTCTCTCCCACCTCCCGATCCAGGTCGCAGACGACCTTGACCTCCAGTTCGGGAACCCGCCGGTAGGCCTTTGCGTGCGCATATGCGACGCCAAAGGCGCCCACAATCGCTACCCCTAATTTCTTTGATTCTTTCATAAATTAAACAGGTTCGAGCCACTGGCAGCCAAGGCACCTCGTCAGAATCCCCCCTCCACTCATTTGGTTTCGTTGCCCGCCTTCGCTTTCTTCAGGAAAAGGGTTCCGTACTCGGACGGATTGATATAGTCCTCCTCCGTGCCGCTCCAAACCATCTGGAGCTTCCTGGCGCCGGAATCGGCATCGTCGATGGCGACATCGAAGCCCAATGACGAGGTTCCCTCCGCATTGAGTCCGAGTGCGGAGAAAGGAACCGCCACTTCGATGACATAACCACCGGCGGTTTTCTGGTAAACGGCACGCACTCCCTCGATCTTGGCCGGCAACGTCTGCATGCGGCAGACTCCGCTGGCGCTCAGCCCCGGGGCGCACAGTATCTGGAAGTCTTTCCCATCGACTTTGATCTTTCCCGGACCGCGCTTGGCATCGGCGTCGAGGAATATCTCCACACAATCCCCGCTGAAGATCCCCATCGAATCGGGAGCGGGGTGAATCATGTCATCCTTCACGTCAAAAGCGAAATAGAGGTATTCGGCGTCATGGCAGGCGGCAAAGGTGGTGCTGAGGTCATCCCTGCCGGACCACGATTCGAAGCCCAATCGGATATACTTCTTCTCATCCATCTTTGCCTCGAAGGGAACTCCCCGCCACGCCGCCAAACCTTCCTCGAGTCGCAGGGAATCCGTCTGGGGTGCCGTCATCCAGGCCGACTTCACCCGTACCGTTTGGGACCCGGCCGCCGAGCTGATTCCGAGGTCGTAATCGATGCGTCCCCCCGGCATCGACGGCTTGAGACCCAAACGTATTTTCTTTTCCGAAGATCCGGGAACCGTCGCCGTCACCGATGTGTCGTCAAAAAGCTCCGGCGAAACAAGCAGGGTCGCATCGACGGAATTGGACGTCCGA
>CAISZB010000018.1 GCA_903889845.1 uncultured Verrucomicrobium sp.
AAAAACTCGGCATCGCCAGCTGGCTCAACAACGTCTTCCCGAAAAAGTAGCTTTGATTGACATAGGTGACGTCGGCATTGCACTTCGCATGCGCCCGGAAGACCTCCCAGGAGCCGGGATGCAGCCGAAAGTAGAGGAAAAAGGCCCCCAGCCCAGCCGCATAGGCCCCCGCCGCCGCGAACAGGTAACGGGGAAATGGCGCCTTCCGCTCCCACAGCGCTCCGAGACCCAGGACACCCAGGAAAACGCCTCCCGCCAGCAGGCACGTCGGCTGCATCAGCGGCAGGGCGAAAAACGAGGCGATGAGACAGGCTGTCCCCAAGCGCGTCGGCCCCGTGCCTGCAGAACGCCACACCCCGTATGCCGCTCCCAGAGTAGCCAGTCCTCCGAAAAACTCGTGCCGCTGGAACCACGCGACGTCGAAGAAATTGCGATTGAATAGGACCAGGAAGAAGGCCCCGAAGACCGGCAAGGCTCGCGGCGTCCGCACCGCGACCCAGGCCGCCGTCCCCAAGGCCAGAACCAGCCACTCAAACAGGTTCCAGCCGACGTACAAGGCCGGGCTCTTCGGCAGGAACGGGAAGAAAAGGGATTCGACCAGGAGGCCCCCCGGCCAGTTCAGCGCCCAAAAGCGGTCCGCCCCGTCGAAGTCCCCGAGGAGAGGCATGACCAATCCCCCCGGCCCGTGCGCGAACACCGCCGGACCGAAGTAGCACAGCGAGTCCATCGCGGGATACGAGAAATAGTACAGGTGAAAAAACAGAGTCACAACCCACGCGACGAGCACCACCACGCCCAAGGCGATCCATCCCAAGGAGCCGACCGATTTCATGCGCCCTTCCCTTTCGGCTCCCCCACCTTACCCCCGCTCGTCGAGGTTCTGGTGGTTCTTCACCGTGCCGTCGTCGAGGTGATTCACCCGCTCCGAGCGGAGGTGGGCGAAGAACTTCCCGATGCCGCGGACGCCGCCCCAGGTGAACCAGACGCCGGTGACCAGCGCGAAGAAGATCGGGAACCCGATCCCCACCACGTGCCAGAACGTCGGCCAGAACCCGGGGGGCCAGGGAAAGAAGAAATTCCACAACGTCCCCAGGACGAAGATGCCGCTGAGCGACATGCTCCAGGTGAAGATGCTTCCCGCGATCCACTTGTCCCCCTTGGTGAAGTTGTCATCGATCCCGATCAGCCTCGTCAGCCAGGCGAAGCGGGAAGGGGCCGGAAGGGGAACCGCGATCCCCTCGTGGGTCTCCTTCTTCGAGGCGTAGGCCCCGCGATGGAGCAGCCGGTCCATGTTGAAGGACTCCTTGCTCGTCAGGAGGGAAACGACGACGTAGAGAGTCATCGCAATGGTGCAGGCGCCGAAGCCGATCTGCTGCGGATTGAACGGGAAGTGGGGATTCAACTGCCGAGCCACGATCCCCGAGACGGAAAGCGTCGAACCCGCGAAGAGGGCGACCCAGGCCCCCGCCGTCGTTCCCTTCTTCCAATAAAGGCCGCCGATGATCGCGGCCCCGACGCCGCCGACATAGATCGCCGTCGTCACCGACCACCACATGACGATATAATCGACCTGTCGGTAGAGCGTCCCGAAGAGGAAGGCGAAGAGGGCGACCCCGACGATGGAGCAGCGCAGGGCGAAGAGGTGCTGCTTCGGCCCGAAGGGCTTCTTGCGCAGGGGCACAAGGACGTCCTGGACGAAGATGCCGCCCCAGGAATGGAGGTGCGTCGCGTCACCACCGAAGACGCCCATGAGGAAGATCGCGCAGAGGACCCCCTTGATCCCGATGGGCAGGAGATGGGAAACAGCGATCGGCATCGTCATCTGTGCGCCGACCTTCGGGTCGGAGATGCGCCCCACCTCGCCCATGACGGAGGAAGACTGGGCCGCAAAATCGGGGTGGACCAGGAAGGTCATCGCGCAGATCCCCATGAGGGTGACCACGGCGGCCTTCCCCATTTCGCGCCAGCGGCTCAGGACGTTGCCCATGCGGGCCTCGTGCGGGGTGAGGGCGGCGCCCTGGTAGCCCGCCGCGTTCTGCCACGCCATCGTACCGTAGATACCGCCGATCAGCCCCATGACGACGTACCAGACGTTGAAGTCCTTCACCCCTCCGGAGTCGAAGGGATTGAAGAGAGAGTGGCCGAGGGGGCGGTCCTGGAGGACGGTGACGATCTGGTGCCAGTCGAAGGTCATCAGGAGGGCGACGATGATGACGAGGTAGAAGACTTGGGCGACGATGCCTTCGAGGCAGTTCACGATGATGACGGTCACCAGGCCTCCGGAAAGGGCGACGAAGAGGGAGATGGAGAGGAAGAGGCCCATCAGGAGGACATAGGTCGAGACGACGTGCCCGAGCAGGGCAACGTGCTCCGGGAAGCCCCAGAAGTAGGCGAGGCAGCGGGCCCCGACGGCGGGGATGATGCCGAAGTTCAGGATGCCCGCGAAGAAGCCGAGGAAGCCGGTGAAGAGGCGGAACGACTTGCTGTACCGGAGCTCGAAAAACTGGGCCAGAGTCATCGCCCGCGTTTCCCGGAACCGGTAGACGACGAACCCGGCGATCCCCACGGCCAGCGCAATGGGACCGGAGAGCCAGCCCCACCAGCCAAGGGAGAAGCCCGACTTCGCGAGGACCTCCCAGGCGGCGACGAAGACGACGGCCCCGGCCTGGAGTTCTCCACCCGCGATCGAGAGGAGGTAGCGGTCGGCGACGCGCCCGCCCGACATGAAGTCAGCCACCCCCCGGACATACCGTCGGCAATAGAGGCCCACGATCAAAACAAGGACGACAGGGGTAACGGCGATGATCCAGTCGAGGGAAGTCATAAGGGAGGGAAGAAAGAATGAACGGAAACGCCCATTCGTAAACCCAAAAGACCCGGACCAAAACCCGCACCGGGGAGAGGCCTCCCCATCCCCGGCGCTGCATGAACTATTTGGACCCTGCCCCGATTCAAAAAAAGCGCGGCGCGACCAGGAGCAGCCGCCCCTTCTTCGCCGGGAAGGAGAACGTCCCATCGACCCCGCGCGGCAGGGCCTCCCCCGTCTCGAAATCGACCACTTCCTTCGCCCCTCCGGGCAGACGGAGGGCCTCCCCCGCAAAGGAGGACCGCTCCTCGATCATGTCGATGTCGAGGGCCTTCCGCGTCGGGATGTAATGGAGCAGCGTCAGGAGGAGGTCGCGCCCCCGGCGCCGGGGAACGCTGAGGACCGTCGTCGGCAGCC
>CAISZB010000019.1 GCA_903889845.1 uncultured Verrucomicrobium sp.
GTCAAGAACATCGTCCGCGAGCTGAACAACGAGAAGATCGACCTCTTCAAGTGGTCCCCGAACGTCCGCGAACTCGCCGTCGAGGCCCTGAAGCCGGCTAAGCTGAAGAGCATCGAGATCGACGATGCCGCCAAGCGCGTCAAGGTCCTCGTCGATGGGGAGAACTACTCCCTCGTCCTGGGCCGCAAGGGGCAGAACACCCGCCTCGCGACGAAGATCCTCGGCATCGGCTGGGAAATCGACATCACGAAGGAACAGATCGGAAGAGAACTTCGCCGAGCAGATCGCGAAGGCCGCCGGAGAACTGGCTACCGCCCTCGGGATCGACGCCGCCGTGGCCTCGCAGATCGTCCACGCCGGCCTCGTCAGCGCCGAGGCCATCGCCGAGGTGGAGGAAGGCGACTTCCTCTCCGCCCTCCCCGACATCGATCCCGAGGTTGCCAAGGGCATCCACAAGATCGCCGTCGAAAAGGCCGCGACCGCCGCTTAATCTCTTCAAAAGCCCTTCAAAAAAGCTTAAACCGCCGCCCCCCGAATAGAACCCCCGATCCCGCCCCGCTCGATCCGCCCACACCCCTTCCCGCATGCCTCAAGACAAGTCGACCACCGCTACCGCCGCCAAACCCAAGGAATCCGCCGCCCCTGCCGCCGCCTCCACCGCCGCAGCCGGGACGTCTCCCGCTTCCTTGAGCTCTGGCCCAGCTGCAGCCGGAGCCGACGCGGGCGGGGAAAAGGTCATCACGATCAAGGGACCGGTCGTCGTCAAGGATCTGGCCGGAAACCTGGGCCTGAAGCCGTTCCAGCTCATCCATCACCTGATGGAGCTGAACATCTTCGCCACCCTCACCCAGGTCCTCGACGAGGAATCGGCGAAAAAGGTCTGCACGAAGCTCGGCTACTCCTTCCAGACGGAGAAGCGGGACCGCGCCGCCCATCCCCCCACCCCTCCGACGCCGAAGAAGGACAAGCCGAAGAAGGTCGAAGAAGTCATCGACACCTCCCTCGTCCCCCGCGCCCCCGTCGTCACCTTCATGGGGCACGTCGATCACGGCAAGACCTCCCTCCTCGACGCGATCCGCAAGACCCGCGTCGCCGCGGGCGAGGCGGGCGGCATCACCCAGCACATCGGCGCCTACCGCGTGAAGCGGGGCGAGCAGAGCATCACCTTCATCGACACCCCCGGCCACGCCGCCTTCACGGAGATGCGCTCCCGCGGGGCGAAGGTGACCGACATCGTCGTCCTCGTCGTCGCCTCCGACGACGGCCTCATGCCCCAGACCCTGGAGGCGATCAGCCACTCCCGCGCCGCCAAGGTGCCGATCATCGTCGCCGTGAACAAGATCGACCTCCCCGCCGCAAACCCGATGCGGGTGAAGGGCCAGCTCCAGGAGCAGGGCCTCGTTCCCGAGGAATACGGCGGCGACACCATCGTCGTCGAAGTCTCCGCCACGAAGGGGACCGGCATCGACGCCCTCCTCGACATGATCCTCCTCCAGTCCGAAGTCCTGGAACTCAAGGCCCGCGTCAAGGGCGAGGCGAAGGCCCGCGTGATCGAGGCCCAGACCGAGGTCGGCCGCGGCCCCACGGCCACCGTCCTCGTCACCGAAGGGACCCTGAAGGTCGGCGACATGGCTCTCTGCGGGCCGTTCTCCGGCCGCGTCAAGGCCCTCGTCGACGACCTCGGGAAGAACGTCAAGGAGGCGACCCCCTCCGTCCCCGTCAAGGTCATCGGCCTCGACGGCGTCCCCTCCCCCGGCGAGGAACTCCTCACGATGGCGAACGACCGGCAGGCGAAGCAGATGGCCGAGGAGCGCGCCGCTTCCCTCCGCGCCAAGAAGATCGAGTCGTCCCCGAAGGTCACCCTCGAAACCCTCTTTGCCACGATCGCCGACGGCCAGAAGAAGGTCCTGAACCTCATCATCAAGGGCGATGTCCAGGGTTCCCTCGAAGCCCTCGTCGGCCAGCTCCGCAAGATCGAGAGCAAGAAGGTCGATCTGGAGATCGTCCACACCGCCGTCGGCCCGATCAGCGAATCGGACATCCTCCTGGCGAAGGCCTCCCAGGCCGTCGTCATCGGCTTCAACACGAAGACCGACAACGCCGCCGCGAACGCCGCCAAGCGCGAGGGGATCCAGATCAAGCTTTTCAGCATCATTTACGAGCTCATCGACCAGATCAAGGAAGCGATGGCCGGTCTCCTCGACCCCGAGCTGCGCGAGAGCCAGATCGGCACCGCCATCGTCAAGAAGGTGTTCGATCTCTCGAAGTACCCCGTCGCCGGGTGCTCCGTCCAATCGGGCCGCGTCACCCGCAACGCCCGTGCCCGCATCGTCCGCCGCAAGCAGCCGATCTACGACGGCGGCGTCCAGACCCTCAAGCGGTTCCAGGACGACGTCGCCGAAGTCCGCTCCGGCATGGAATGCGGCATCCGCCTCGGCGACTTCACCGAGTACGAGGAAGGCGATATCATCGAGTTTTACACGCTTGAGAAGGTCGCGCAGTCCCTATAAGGGTGCGCGGCTGGTGGGGCGGCCCTTCGGGACCGGGTACAATCGCTTCGCTTCCCTGTACCGCTCCATGCCCACCGCGCGTTTGTAGGCTTCTGAGGGGTGCCCCCTCAGCCTCCAGCTAAGAGCCTGTAGGGGGAGAAGAACGCGCGGTGGAGGCTATTCTTCTCCCGAGGCGGCAGCCTCGGCTGAATCCCCGAATCTCCGAGGGTACGTGCGGCGTGGGAAGACGGTACCAATACAC
>CAISZB010000020.1 GCA_903889845.1 uncultured Verrucomicrobium sp.
ACCCGCCGACGCACTCGCGTCCACAAGTCCATCTCCATGTACATCCTTTCTTTTTATAGGATGTCTCACTTTTCGACCGCCCCGCTCACTGTCTCATTTTTCGACCGCCTTTTATACATAGCCCCGCCAAAAGAACCCGCCGCTGCCCATACAGATCAGCCAGCCGCCCCGCCAAAAGCAAAAATCCACCTGCAGTAAAAGTATAGCTCGTGACAATCCACGGAATCAGCTCCGGGCCGAAGTGGAGGCTATTCCGGATCGTCACCACCCCCACGTTCAACGTGGCAGCGTTATACGTCAGCAAGGCTTGTACTAGGCCGATAATCCAAAGAATCCTTTTCCGTTCACGATCTCCTATAATGGAAACACTCATATAATAAAATCTATAGATAATATAGACATTAAGCTATTCACCTCATTTCGCAACTCCGGAAACTCCCTGCGCCGTCCCCCATCAGAGTTTTCCCCTGCCGTGTTGCCTGGCGTGGGTCCTCGGAAGCGGGAATAGCGATTGGCAGTAAAATATACTTTGTCTATAGTTTTTGTTGATTTCGATGGGATGCCTCTGTAAAAGTGGTTCTCACCATGAGACTTTTGACTAAGCAATTCGTCGTGTCGGCTCTCTTCCTCGGCCTTGCGGCTTCCGCGCTTAAAGCGCGGGATCTGGCGGGAATCGCGCGGGAGGCCAAGGATATTTTTGTGTCGCAGCAAGCCTCCTCCGAGGCGATTCCGGTTGGCGCGCTGGCCCGGGCGAAGGCGATCGGCATCATCAAGGTCTATGAGGGAGGGCTGGTCATCGGGGGAAGTGCCGGGGAGGGAGTGATCCTGGCCCGGACGCCGCACGGCTGGTCGGCCCCCGTCTTCTTCCATCAGGGAGGCACACAGATCGGGGCGCAGGCGGGCGTTCACGTCCAGGAATACATTTACATTATCAATTCGGAGGAGGCCCTCCGCACGTTCACGGGGTCGGAAAAAAGCCAGTTCCGTTCCCTGGCGCAGTACACCGGCAGCACCGAGTTCGACGAGACCGATCTCAGCGATGGGCTGCCGCCGGAAAAGGGACTGTTGGTCTATGTGCGGAAGGATGGTCTTTTCGCAGGGGCCACTTTGGGAGACATCATCGTGGGGGCGTCTGCTGGAGCAAATCACAAGGCGTATGGCGACGTTCCCGTAGCCGAAATCCTCGGCGGAGATGTCCCGGCTCCTGAGTACGCCAAACCGCTTCAGGCCGCCCTAGGCAAGGCCGCTTCTCGAAAAGGGCTGAGCAAGGACAAGTAGAAAAAGTCGGGGCCTTGTGGAAAATCTTCCAGGCAGTAGGATTTTCTGAAAGCCATAGCGGGCTCTGCCCGCGGTGGCTGTGGGCCGAAGCGGCCTGCACTTTTGCAGTCCCTTTTTCGGACACGAAAAAGGGCAGCCAAAAGTGCCATCCTGTGTTCGGTGAAAGAACGCCATTCGGCGGTGGGATCACGCGAATGGAACTCTTATTCACCGATGGAAACCTCCGCCGTGCCCCAGCTTGGGCGGAGGCAGGGTGGAGTAGTGAGGGCGTTAGCCTGCTGGCGGTGGCAATGCCTTGGATCGCAGGACAATGGTCCAAGCCGTCTCCAGCCTGGTACGAAGATCGGCCGGGGTTGCCTCAAGCAGGCTGCACAGGGTTGTCTCGGTGATGAAGCGATGCCGGAGCATCTCGGCCACAAAGGCAGTGTCCTTTTCACGTCCGGCAGCCAGTTTGGAATAGGCGAGGTCGTGAGGATCGAGGCACCAACCGATGGCTCCATCGGTATTCTCGTTCTCGATTTTGACGAGCCGCTTTTCCCAATCGGCGGGCAGGACGGCGGTTTCAGGGCCGACGCCGTGGGCGTAGACACCGAATTGTGCGTGGAACGAGGAGCGCTCGCCAATGGCTCCGTCGATCTCTTCGGCCTTTTCCGGCGCGTGCTTGGGATAGACATCGGCCTCCATCGACCCGGTCAGGGTGTCGGGAGGATGGGGAACCTTGCCGAGGATCGACTGGGAGCCGAGGACGATGAACTCGCGCTCCTGGGTGATCCGGCCTGCCGCCCGGAGAATATGTTCCAGGTCAGCCCTGAGCATACTTCGCGAAGATAGCGAGGCGCTCCTCCTCGGTCAGGATGCCAACGAAGGGCGAGGACTGGCGGAGCCGGGCACCTTCTTCGGAGGGGTCGAGCATGACCTTGATCAGGGAAAGAAGGGGCAGATCGAGGAGCGAAAGCCACTCCCGAAGCGCCGGATGGTTCTCGTAACCGGGGCGGGAAAGCCAGCGTTGGGCTGTCGCCCGGGCCGCTTGGATCAACTCCGGATCATGCCGCAGCTTCTCGGCCATCGCCTCGTGAAGCGCCAGCGAGCGGTGATCGATTACGTCGTGTTTCATGGAACCTCGGCTTTTATGTTAGCACAATGCCGTTGCGGAGGCGAGGCGTATCCCACCCAGTTCTTGGGGCGGGCGTCACTGAAACTGGGTGACCGGCAACCATTCCTGCCGCTGCTCGTTCCAGAAAAGCATATTTTCGTCGAGCTGCTTGGTGCGCAGCCACTCTTCGATTGTCGCTCGATCATAAGGGCCGTAGCTGGCTTCACCGACGCCCAAATAGATTTGCTCGGTAATGGATAAGGGCGTCTCTTGCTCGGGGGTAACGTCCTTTGCTTTTGCTGCCACGGTTGCCTGCCTCTTGGCAGAGACTTCCTGCGAATGAATCTCCTTCTGGAGGTCGGCGATGTCCTTGCGAAATCGCTCCAAAGCGTTCTTCAAGTGATCGGCAGCAGACGACTGGGAGAAGTAGAGCAGTTCGTTGAGGCCGTGCTGGTTCGAAATCCGTAGCGACGAGTATTCGACGATAGGGAGTTCGGGATTGTCGCTAAACCGTTTGTCGGGGCCTCCCGACTTATTCACATATCGCCAGGTGCGCCCGACGATCTTGGCATCCGCCGGGGCGCGACGGACAATGACGCGTTCGAGGTCGGATTTGAGTTGGAGGGCGTCGAAAGAGACACTTCCAAAGCCGTCGTCCGACTTGATCAAAACCCGGTCGGGAAAGAAGTAGTAGTTGTCTCGGTCGGTCGCTAGGCAAGCTGGGGTGACGTTCGACTGAATCCTGGAGGGGAGTTGAAGTTGAATCTGACCGGATTTCCACTCCAGCTCCGATGAGGCTCCGGCATGATATTTGCGTTCATCGGCGGTCACCCGCCCTTCAGCCCGGATGCACTTGATTTCGGTGCAGTTCCCCGCGACCTCAAATGTTGCCAGAAGGTTTTGATATGCGGCCTGAAAGCGGGCGGTCACGTCGAACATCAGAACCGTTTGGAGCCTGCTTAAATCAGCGTAATAGGCCCCAAGCAAGAGGAGGAGGTAACAGGCAAAGATAGATGCGGCGGCAGCCACTGGGAAGTTGCCGGAAGGGGATTGGGCGTAGGACCAGATTCCGATGCCGACCGCGATGAGCAAGAGAAGATTAACCACCTTCACTAAGCTGACCCGCTTGGCTTGGTCGTTCAGTCCGTCCAAGAGTTCGGTGGAGGAGGCGTCGGTAAGAAAAGCGACGTTGGTTCGCTCCAATTGGGTCATTCTGACAGTATGGGGATCGAGGTTCAGTGAAGTGTCGATATCTTCCGTCGGGATCGGTTGTTGGGGAATGAGGTCAGCTGCGACAGTGGAGCCCTGGCGTGAGTTGAGATAGGATCTATAACGGAATCCTCCGGCACTGGCCGAGATGTATGTCCCGCGTGGTCCTGTACCAATGCGGAGACCTTTGATGCCTGTAGAGAGGCCGATGCCTGAGGAGGAGAGGTTGAAGCGAAAGGGGCCGACATTGACGGATTTTCCGAATGTGAGGCCCATGTCTCCATTTATTACACCACTTGCGCGGTAGAGGGAAGCGCCAGGTGCCTGACGGACGCGAAGGTGCGATAGCCACATGAAGATGCTGTTCTCGAAAAACTAATAGTCCACTGATCTGCATCCGGCCCGGGCTCATAGCCCAGCGGGCGTTAACGCTTCCTCCCCGAGGCATGGCAAAATAGTTGCCATGCACTCCTTTCCCAACATCATCATCTTCCTTCGGCGCGAGGAAGTATTCCAGGATCTATGCCTGCGGCGTTCGGGCAATCAGGAGCCCGTGCGGGTTAGATCGCCAAAAACATGTCATAAACCCTCCGTTAGACCTTCGCTATGAGTTAACGCGGCGAGCGTGATTGATGCTTTCATTGGCCATGAAGCCGAGTGGAATCCGCACGAATGCCAACATCCCGATTAATCTATCTCCACGTTCAGGAACTCTTTAACGCTCCCCCTCGGACGCGTGGTTAAATCTTCATCATGAAACCTACGAGCCTCCTTTCATCTGGCTGCGAAAAGCCCGATAGGGTCCACGGACTATCCGGTAACGAAGCTTCACGGATTCATGGTGAAATGGTCGCGAACATCTGATTCCAAGCCTATGAACGATCTCCCACAGCCCGAGAAGCGCCATCGGGTCAGCCTCGATGTTGCCCCCGGCTTCGAGATGAAGGTGCGCCTTCTGGCCGCTAAGTGGGGCGTCAAGACGAACGTGGCCGTCCAGCGGGCGGTCGAGTTGGCAGGCTCCCGCAATTGGCCTCCCGAGGAAAAAGAAATGCTCCAAACGATGAGCGCACGCATCGAGGAGATTGCGCGATACATCGTCCCGCCATGAAAACCATTGCCATTCAAAAAGCGGTCAACGTCATCAAGATGGCTTCCTGGACCAGCCCGCTCGACTTTCGTTATCAGGACGAAACGTCCCAGTTCAAAATGGAATGCGATCAGGTCGCCGCCCAAAAGCGAAACCAGGTCTATAAGCCCAAACCGTGGGAGTCGCTGCCCTACTTGGTGAAGGACGATCTCGGAAAAATACACGTCCGAGGCTTCCTGCATGAGCGGGTGGCCGAGAACCGGGATGGTTCCTTCACCCATCCGACATCCCTCTCGACCCGCGAGACTATCGACCGACTCTATCCTGTCTGGCGGGATCATGCCGGTGCGTGCCGGAAAACGAAGGTGACCCATCATCGATTAGTCTTCTCGTTATCGAAGGAGTTTCATTCGGCCTTGGTCGAAGCGGGCCGGAACCCCGATATGGTGTTGAAGGGGATTATCGAACGCTCCATCCGGGCGGTGCAGGAAAAGTTCCATCCGGGCGATTCGATCGGTTACACCTACGGCATCCATCACGATACCGATAACCTCCACGCCCATGTCTTCATC
>CAISZB010000021.1 GCA_903889845.1 uncultured Verrucomicrobium sp.
CCCATTCCAAACCTTACGGAACCCCTCCGACTCCCGACCCCCAAGAAAGGTCCCCACATGAGCGAATCGAACAAATTGAACGAACCCGGACTCGAGCTAACCGCCGACGTCCTCATCATCGGCGGTGGTCCCGCCGCAGCCTGGGCCGCCCTCGCCGCCGCGGAGCAGGGCGTCCGCGTCATCGCCGCCGACAAGGGCCGCTTCGGCACCAGCGGCGCCTTCGCCGCCAGCACGGCGGGCGTGAAGGTCATCCCCCCCGTCAAGGAACTGCGCGACCCCGTGAAGTTCGAGCGCTACGCCCTCGGCGGCCACCTCGCCGTCCACGCCTGGTGGGACCGCATCCTCGAAATCGCCTACCAGAACGCCCCGAAGGTCTACGACTGGGCGGGCTATGAGCGGCCCGACTACGCGAAGACCCGCGGCTACGGCGTCGGCCTCCAGGGCATCGAGACCATGCGCATCCTGCGCAAGCAGGTGCTGAAGGCCGGGGTCCAGATCCTCGACCAGAGCCCCGCCCTCGAACTCCTCATCGACGAGGAAGGCGCCGTCGCCGGGGCCCGGGGCTACCAGCGGCAGGAGAACCGCCCCTGGACCGTCCGCGCCGGTTCCGTCATCCTCGCCTCCGGCGGCTGCGCGTGGTTGAGCAAGGCCCTCGGCTGCAACACGAACACCGGGGACGGCCTCCTCATGGCCGCCGAAGCGGGCGGGGAACTCTCCGGGATGGAATTCTCCTCCCACTACGTCCCCGCGCCGAAGCACTCCTCCGTCACAAAGAGCGCCTTCTACCGCTACGCCACCTTCAGCGACAAGGACGGCCGGCCCCTTGAGGGCCTCAGCAAGAACGGCCATCGTTCCACCTCGGCCATCGCGAAGGAACTCCTCAAGGGGCCCGTCTTCGTGAAGCTCGACCAGGAGACCGAGACGCCGGAATACCAGCGGATGCTCCGGATCCTGCAGCCGAACTTCTTCGCCCCCTTCGACAAGGCCGGCATCAACCCCTTCACCGAGCGGTGGGAGATCCACCTCATCCTCGAAGGGACCGTCCGGGGCACCGGCGGCATCCGGATCGCCAACGAAGATTGCGGCACCACCGTCACCGGCCTCTACGCCGCGGGCGACGCCGCCTCGCGGGAACTCAACTGCGGCGCCTTCACGGGCGGCGCAGGTCCGAACATGACGTGGGCCCTGGGCAGCGCCCACATCGCCGGGACCGCCGCGGCGAAGTTCGCCCGGAGCCTGGGCAGCAAGGCCTCGGAGCGCAAGCTACGCCCCACGGGCCGCGCCGGGCTGGTCGCCCAGGATGCGACCGTTCCCACCTATGACGCGAACGCGATCGTCCGCGGCGTCCAGGAGGAAGTCTTCCCGCTCGAAAAGAACATGTTCCGGACGGAGAAAACCCTCCTCGACTCCCTGGCGAAACTCCAACAGCTCTGGCAGTCCGTGCAGGGCCGCCCGGCCCAGGAGACGGCCCAGCAGATCGTCCGCTCCCGCGAGGCCGTCGCGATCCTCGCCGCCGCCCGCTGGTCTTACTTCGCCGGCCTGGAGCGGAAGGAGACCCGCGGCATCCACAAGCGCCTCGACTATCCGAAGCTCGATCCCGCCCAACGGCACTACCTCGCCGTCGGCGGCCTCGACAAACTCTGGACCCGTCCCGTGCCCGTCGCCGAGGAAGTCGTGCCGGAACCCGCGAAGGAAGAGGCCGGAGCCCACGTATGATCGAACTCGTCAGCCAAAGCCGGTGCGTCGCCTGCGACGTCTGCGTGAGCGTCTGCCCCACGAACGTCTTCGACGCCGTCCCCGGCAACGCCCCCGTGATCGCGCGGCGGGAGGACTGCCAGACCTGCTTCATCTGCGAGGCCCACTGCCCCGCCGACGCCCTCTACGTCGCCTCCTCCGCTTATGAACGGGAGACCGTCGACGAAGCGGCACTCGTCGCCACGAACCGCCTCGGTCACTACCGCCGCGGCCTGGGTTGGGGCAAGGGGAACAGCGTCCCCGCCTTGGTCAAGGAACTCGGGGAACTGCGGGACAAGGTCGGCTCGCCGTACTGAGGACAGCATCGCACTGCAACAGAAAAGCCGCCCCGGGGAACCGGGGCGGCTTTTTCTGTCCCCAATAGGAGTCTGGGCGTATTGGTCCCGTCTTCCCACGCCGTACGTACCCTCGGAGATTCGGGGATTCAGCCGAGGC
>CAISZB010000022.1 GCA_903889845.1 uncultured Verrucomicrobium sp.
AACGGCGGCAACCTCGGCATCGAGGGCTGCGATCTGATCGGAGACCTCCTTCATCGCAGCCAGGAGGTCGTCGGCCGGTTCCTTCTTCGCCTTCCGCCCGCCGATTTCCTTGCTCGCCTTGTTTCGCTCCGCCTTCAGCGCCTCGACGCGGACCAGGAGGTCGCGACGCTTCGCGTCCTGGGCCAGGAGGGTGTCGATCTGGGCTTCGTCGCCCCGGCCCCGTGTCGCCAGGCGGCGGCGGGCTTCGTCGGGATTGTCGCGGAGGTACTTGATGTCGAGCATGGGAGATGGGTCGTATTAGCAAATAGCGGCAAGCTGCGCCGAGAGGAATTTGGCTTTCCACCCAGGCACGAGCGGTGCGGCGTGCATCGATTACACATAAGCCGCGAGCAACAACGGGGGAAAGCCAAATTCCTGCGGGCCGCGCCGGAGGGGGTCTGCGCTCTCGCGCTGGCAGTCACCGCGCATCAGCGATCTCTTGGAATTCCGTCCCATGCAGCGCCGCGAAATTCAACTGTAGGATAGAGGGGCGATTTCCATCGGCCCCGCACTGCGACAAGCATGGAGCCAAGCATGAAAGCCACGCAACGTCCCGCCCCTCCCCGTCCTCCCGCCGATGCCTCCATCTGGGTGATGGCGGGGCAATCGAACATGCAGGGCTGCGGTGCCTTCCGCGATGCCAGCAAGCCGGACCGCCGGGTCTGGTGCTTCACTCAAGGCCATCGCTGGGAGATCGCGAAGGAGCCCCTCCACAATCTCATCGAGAGCGCGGCCCCGATCGACCGGAAGCTGCGCATGGAAGCCACCCCTCCCGAGATCGCGGCAAAAGATTTTCAGGAAGTGCGCCGCTATTGGCGGAAGCGCAGTGCGGGCAGCGGTGCCGGTCTGGGGATCGCCTTTGGTTCCGCCTATGCGAAGGCGACGGGGCATCCGGTCGGACTGATTGCCGCGGCGCATGGAGGGACGACGCTGGAGCAGTGGAGCCCCTCCCGCAGGGGAGAGGGCCTCGACAGCCTCTACGGGGCCATGCTGGAACGGGTGCGTTTGGCTGGCGGAAATCTCCGGGGCATCCTCTGGTACCAGGGAGAGTCGGACACGCTCCCTCGGGAATCGGAAACCTATGCCGAACGTTTCACCGAATGGGTCGCCGCAGTCCGTCGCGATACGGGTCGGCCAAGGCTTCCCATCGTCACGGTACAGCTTGGCTGCGTCGCCGATGTGAATCGGGATGCCGCCTCCTGGGAGCGTGTCCGGCAAGCGCAACTGGAGTTGCCCCGGCGCATTCCCCGCCTGGCGGTCGTTTCCTCCATCGACCTGGGACTGAAGGATAGCATCCACCTTGACGCTCCGGACTTGCAACGCCTGGGCCGACGCATGGCACGGGTGGCGCTGGGTCTGGCGGGGGAGGGGAAGCCGCAAGGGGACGGTCCCCGTCTTTCGAGGTTTGCCGTCGGCGCCAACAAAGGAGGGCTGGGAGAAACCACCCTCTTTTTTTCCGGTGTGGTTGGTGGCTGGCGTCCCGAGCGCCAGATCACCGGCTTCTCCGTGCTCGACGAAACCGGCCGCCCCCATCCGGCCAACGCCGTCACCGCCGCCTTCCGCCATCGGCGCTGGCCACGCGCGATCGTTGTCCGCACCCTCGCGCCGCTTCAGGCCGGGGAGTGGATCGCCTATGGCGCCGGGCTCTTTCCGATTTGCAATGCCGTCGATGAGGCCGATATGTCGCCGCTCGCCTTCAGGACGCAAATCGAGGCCGGTCTCCCCGGTTCCGTTCAACTGTAGAATAAGGGGCCTATTCCTATTTGCCTGTCGTGGCGCGAGAGTGTCGATAGTTATGAAAGCATTTTTCCGAACAGCCGAAGAACGGCGCGACAGCGGGGTGAATCTCTCTTTGCAGGAGAAGCGGTAATGCAGAAAAAAGCGTTGTCGGTTGATTTTTGCGTCATCGGTGGGGGGCTCTCCGGGGTTTGCGCGGCGATTGCCGCCGCGCGGCATGGGGCGAAGGTGGTTCTGGTCCAGGACCGCTCCGTGCTGGGGGGGAATGCATCGAGCGAGATCAAGATGCACGTTGTGGGGGCCGATTGCCACGGCATGCGGCCCGGAGCCCGCGAAACGGGCCTCATCGAGGAACTGCGTCTGGAAGACGCGGCGAGGAATCCCCACCGGGCTTTCTCGAACTGGGATCTGCTGCTCTACGAAAAGGTGATGGAGGAACCGGGCATCACCCTTCTTCTTGGCGCGATCTGCACCGGATGCCAAATGGAGGAACAGCCGACGGCGACGGGGCAGCGTGCCATCCGATCGGTCCAGGTTGTGCGGCACGCGACGGAAGAGGAGTTCGAGGTCGCCGCCCGTCATTTCGCCGATTGCTCCGGCGACGGCGTGCTCGGCGCGGCGGCGGGGGCCGACTTCCGCATCGGGCGGGAGAGCCGGGAAGAGTTCGGGGAGGCCAAAGCGTTGGACACGGCCGATGCCCAGACGCTGGGCTGCTCGATCCTGTTCACGGCCAGGAAATTCGACACACCGCAGCCTTTCCTCTCCCCCGCGTGGATACGCCGCTTCAAGAAAGAGGACTTCGCCAGGCGACCGATCGACTGTTACGAATACGGCTATTGGTGGGCGGAATGGGGAGGGCAGCTCGACACGATCCGCGACGGCGAGGTGATTCGCCATGAATTGCTGCGGATCGCGCTCGGAATATGGGATTACGTCAAGAATTCGGGAGACCATCCCGACGCGGCAAACTGGGCCCTCGATTGGATCGGGGCCATCCCAGGCAAGCGGGAGTCGCGGCGTTTTCTGGGGCCCTGCGTGCTGACGGAAGGCGATATCGAGTCGGGCCGCGTCTTCGACGACCAGGTCGCCTACGGGGGGTGGTGGCTCGACCTCCATCCCCCCAGCGGCGTCGATGCCGTGGAGGAACCGCCGTGCGTCCAGCACCATATTCCCCACCTCTACTCGATTCCGCTTCGCGCCCTCTACTCCCGCAATGTGGCGAATCTCTTCTTCGCGGGGCGCAACATCAGCGCCACCCATGTCGCCTTTGCCAGCACCCGGGTGATGGCGACCTGCGCCGTCATGGGGCAGGCGATCGGCACGGCCGCGGCCCTGA
>CAISZB010000023.1 GCA_903889845.1 uncultured Verrucomicrobium sp.
CACCGCGCGTTTGTAGGCTTCTGAGGGGTGCCCCCTCAGGTTGGCTCCCGCCCCTGCCAATTGGTTTCCCCTTTGGGGTAGTTGCGCTATCGCGCAGGCAGTCCCAGCTCAGAGCCTGTGTGAGGAGAGGAGCGCGCTGTGGAGGCCATCTCCTCCCGAGGCGGCAGCCTCGGCTGAATCCCCGAATCTCCGAGGGTACGTACGGCGTGGGGAGACAGGACCAAAACGCCCAGACTCCTATTGGGAGAAGGGCCTTCTGGGTCGCGTCTTTCTCCCCGCGCCCCCCCTACCTCCCCGGCTCGTCCAGAATCTCCACGGGGCACTTCGGCAGCATGTTCAGGAAGGCCTTGCCGTAGGTCTTCGAGAGGACGCGGTTGTCGAGGATGACGATGATGCCGGTGTCCTGCTTCGTCCGGATCAGGCGCCCGACGCCCTGGCGGAATTTCAGGATCGCCTCGGGCAGGGAATAATCGCGGAAGGGGTCGCCGCCCTCGGCCTCGATCCGTTCCAGCCGGGCCTGGGTCAGGGGATGGTCGGGGACGGCGAAGGGGAGGCGGGTGAGGATGACGTTCCCCAGGGCATCGCCCGGGACATCGACGCCCTGCCAGAAGCTGTCGGTGCCGAAGAGGACCGCCTTCTTCCCCGTGCGGAAGCGCTGGAGGAGCTTGTGCCGGGGCTGGGTGCCGTCCTGGAGGAGGAGGGTGAAGTCGTGGGTGCGGAAGAAGAGTTCCATCCGGTCGGCGATGGCCAGGAGGAGCTTGTAGCTGGTGAAGAGGACGAAGGCGCGGCCCTCGGTCTCCAGCGTGAAGTGCTCGATCCAGCGGGCCAGGGACTTCTCGTATTCCTCCCCCGCATTCGGCTCCGGCATCCGGCGCGGGATGCAGACGCGCATCTGCTTCGCGTAGTCGAAGGGGGAGTCGAGTTTCAGGGCCTCGACGTCCTCCGCGTCGGCCCCGATCCGGCGCTGGAAGAAGTGGAGGTCGCGGGCGACGGCCAGGGTGGCGCTGGTCGTCACCGCCGTCTGGCCGGGCCGGAAGACGAGGCGGCGGAGGAGGGGGGCGACGTCGGAGGGGGCGGCGATAAGTTGGAGTTCCTTGTGCTTCGGGCTCCGCTCGACCCAGTGGACGTGGTCCTCGCGGGACTGGGCCAGGAACTCGGAGATGCCGTTCTTGAACGCCGCGATCCGCTGGGCACTGTCCTTCACCTCGGCGCGGAGGTCGCTCTTCGCATTCGTCTCCTCGCCCGCGTCCTCCTCCAGGTCGTCGAGGCTTTCGATCAGCGTGCGATGGATGCGGAGGAGGGGGTGGGAGAGGGTGTCGTCGACGAGGTTGGGACGGGAGATGCGGACCTCGTTCCCCCGGTTGAACGGGGTCGCCTTCTCGACGGCCTCGAAGAAGGTCTCGGAAAGTTGCAGGGTCTCGGCGATCTGCTTCGTCGCCTCGCCGCGTTGGAGGACCTGGAAGAGGCCTTTCTGCGTCTTCGTGTTGTAGAGCCGGTTCAGCAGGAACCGGAGCCGGGACTGGGAGACGGTGAGGCCCAGGTGGCGCGCGGCGACGTTCTCCAGCGTGTGGGCCTCGTCGAAGATGACGAAGTCATTATGGAAGAGGTAGCCGTTGTTCTCCTCCGACGGCACCTCGCTCTCCAGTTCCGCCGCGAGGAGGGAGAAGAAGAGGGAGTGGTTGACGACGAGGACCTGGGCCGTCTGCGCCTTCAGCCGGAGGCGCTGGTAGTGGCACCGGCTGTTCTCCCCGCCGCAGGTGCGGGGGGTGCAGACGTGGGGCTCCGAACAGACCTGGGACCAGACGAGCATGTCCGGGGCCGGGTCGAGGTCGGCCAGGGTGCCGTCCTCGGTCGTCTGCTGCCATTCCCAGAGGCGGCGCAGCTCGGCGGTCTGCGCGGTGGCGAAGAGGCCCTCCGCGTTCCGCATGGCGCGGTCGAGGCGGCGGGGGCAAAGGTAGTTCTGCCGCCCCTTGAGGAGGACGGCGGTGAACTCCTCCGGGATCAGTTTTTGGACGAGGGGGATGTCCTTCAGGAAGAGCTGTTCCTGGAGGTTGATCGTGTGGGTGGAGAGGATGGCCTGTCGCTTCTCCTCCAGCGCGTGGAGGACGGAGGGGACGAGGTAGGCGAGGCTCTTCCCCGTCCCGGTCCCGGCCTCGACGACGAGGTGCCGCCGCTCGATCAGCGCCCGGGCGACGGCCTCGGCCATCCGGCACTGCTCGGGCCGGTGCTCGAAGTTCTTCGCCCCGCCGAGGGGGCCGTCGGCGGAGAAGAAGCGCCCCACGCGCAGATCGAGGTCGGAGAATCCGTCGCGGGGGGCGATCATCAGAAAGTGACTCTACCAGGAAAACGTGAACCGGGAGAGCCGCTTCTCGATCTCGGCGAGGACGCGCTTCTCGTCTTCCTCGCCCTTGGCGACGAAGGTGACGCTGAAGCGGACGAAGGCCCCGGCGTCGTCCCACGGGACAGTGGAGATGAGGTTTTCCGTGATGAGCCACTGGGAGAAGGCCTCGCCCGAGTCGAAGGCGATTTCTTTTCCGCCGTCCTTCGCCTTCGCGCCCTTCGGCGCGGCGACGTAGAGGAAGAAGGAACCCTTCGGCTTCTTCGCGCTGAAGCCGAGGCGGTTCAGCGTCGGGACGAGGAGGTCCATCCGGCGGGAGTACTTCGCGGCGATCTTCTGCGTGATCTCGGGATGGTCGAAGCAGTAGGCCGTGGCATTCTGGACGGCGAGGAACTGGCCGGAATCGGTGTTGTCCTTCACGGTGGCGTAGGCCTTCACCAGGAGTTCGTTCCCGGCGACGAAGCCGCAGCGCCACCCGGTCATGTTGAAGTTCTTGCTGGCGGAGTGGAGCTCGACGCCGACGTCGAGCGCGCCGGGCGTGGAGAGGAAGCTGAGGGGCTTCCCCGGCTTGCCATCGACCGGAAAGACAAGGGCGGCGTAGGCGAAGTCGTGGACGACGACGATGTTGTGCTTCTTCGCGAAGGCGACGACCTCGGCG
>CAISZB010000024.1 GCA_903889845.1 uncultured Verrucomicrobium sp.
CGGCCCAGGGGGCGAGGAGAGCGTCGCCGTAGGACTGGAGTTTGTGGGCTTGGGGATGGGTGTGGTAGTCGGTGAAGAGCGTCATGGGATGGAAAGGGCGAAACTCCGACTATGGCGCAAGGGGCGCTTTTCCGAAAGTCCCTTCTGCGGGACGGACGGCAATCGGGGGGGCGATGCGGTTCAGTTCAAACCAGCCCTGGTTTACTTCCAGCGCGTAGGCGATCTTCGTGCTGAGGCTCGGGACCGGCGTCCGGTCGAGGGGGCGCATGTCGTGGATTTCCAGGATGCGGCCCGTCTTGTCCATGTAGGCGACGGTGAGGGGGATCAGCGTGTTCGCCATCCAGAAGGCGGCCCGGTTCTCCGGGCCGAGGACGAAGAGCATCCCGGCGTTGTCGGCCATGGAGGGGCGGAACATCAGCCCCCGTTCGAGTTGGTCCGGGGTTCGGGCGATTTCCGCGACGACGTGGGCGGGGCCGATGCGGAGGTCGATGGTCGGAAGGGGCGGCTGCGGGCCGGTCGGTTCTGCTACCGGGGCTGCCGAAAGCGGAAGACAGTGGACGAAGACGAGGGCGAGGAACGGAAAAAGGCGAGCGGCGTTCCCCGGGCTCATGCTACTCCAACTTCTGCGCGACGCCGCTGGTCAGCGGGTCGATCTGCTTCATCCGGCGGGAAAGGGTGATGAGGAGGGAGGTCAAAATCTGGACGCCGGAGACGGGGTTGTCGTTCACGAAGGCCATGAGCTGCTCATAGGCGATCCGCCAGACCTGAGTGAACTGGGTGGCCTGGACCGTGGCGCTGGCCGGGGAGAGGTCGAAGATCGCCATTTCCCCGATGGAGTCGCCCGGATAGAGGGTGGCGATGGCGAAGGCCGCGTCGTTGTTGAAGCGGACGACGCGGAGTTCCCCGCTCAGGACGCAATAGAGATGGGGCTGGAGCTGCCCTTCCTCAATCAGGACTTGCCCTTCGGCAACCGGTTGGAACTCGCCGTAGGAAGCCAGGAGGTCGCGGTCGTCCGGCTTGAGGGTGCTGAAGATCCCGACGGCAGAGAGTTCGTGCATGGGGGGCGATTGTAGAGACTGCCACTAAAGCACGCAACTCTGCTTATCGGCCATCACGAAAACTTTTCCGCGGAACCCTTCCTTCTTGGCCAGCTTCCGGAGGGCGGCCTCCTGCTTCATGAAGTGGTCGGGGTAATGGGTGACCCACAGGCTGTCGACCTGCTTGCCCGCCAGTTCCTCGAAGAGGGCCGCTTCGGGGAAGTGGGTCAACTCGCAGAAAAGAGCCTTCACCGGCTTCTTCAGCGCGGGGCGGAGTTCCCGAGGCAGGGCGATATCGGCGGAGTAGACGTAGCGGCCCTCGGGGGTGTCGAGGATGAGGCCGTAGCACTCGAAGCAGGTCTCCGGGTAGTTCTTCTTGAAGAAGCTGGCGAGGTTGTCGAGGTGGGCGGTCGGGAAGGCCTTCAGGACGAAGGCGTGGTGCTTCGTCGCCTTCGCCTCGGCGGACAGGGCGTGCCAGACGATGGGGAAGCCGATCAGCTCCGGGAAGAGGAGGCACTTCGCCAGATAGTCGCGAAGCATGGGAACGACCGGTTCCGGGGCGTAGACGTGGAGCGGGGCGCGACGGGCTCGAAGCCAGAGGGACTGGATCAGGGAGGGGAACTGGCCGATGTGGTCGCTGTGGACATGTCTGAGCCAGATTGCCTCGGGAACGTCGGGATCGATCTTCCGTCCCAGCAGGTATTGCGCAACGGGGGCGCCGCAGTCGAGGAGGAGGCTGAAGCCGTCGGCCTGGATCAGGATTCCGGAATGGTTCCGGCCCTGCGGACTGGTGTGTCCGTCGGCTGTGCCTAGAAAGGTGACCTGCATGGTTGCCACGCTTATATTGGCTTAACCCGCGGGGAAGCAATAAGAAAGCATGCGACACCTCTAATCTTGTTTCCTAGGTAAGCCTAGGTAAAGTAAACCCTCTATTTCCACCCCTATGGCGAAGCCCCCCTCCTCGGTCAAACGTTCCAAGTCCCGCACCCAGAAACTTCTTCAACGCTGGGTGGTGAAGCTCGGCACCGGCATCCTGACCACGCCGGAAGGACAGCTCGACCTGCCCCAGATCGGGCAGTTGGTCTCCCAGGTCGCCCGGTTGCGGCGGCAGGGCATCCAGGTCGTCCTCGTCAGTTCCGGCGCGATCGGCGCGGGGATGGGCATCCTGAAGCTGGCGAAGCGGCCGAAGGCGATCGAGGAACTCCAGGCCTGCGCCGCCATCGGCCAGCCCCGCCTCATGGGAATTTACGCCGAGCTCTTTGCCAAGCACCGGATGTTCGTCGCCCAGATCCTTTTGACCTACCTCGACCTCGACAGCCGCTCCCTCTACGCCAACGGGCAGAAGACGGTCTCCCACCTCCTGCGCCTCGACTCCGGCAGCTACGTGCCGATCATCAACGAGAACGACGTCGTATCCCACGAGGAAATCAAGTTCGGCGACAACGACCAGCTTTCCGCCCACGTCGCCGTCATGGTCCGGGCCGACCGCCACATCATCCTCTCCAATGTCCCCGGCCTGACAGAGAACTCCGACGGCAGCGGCACGCCGATCCCCCACGTCCCGAAGATCGACGACCGGATCGTCGCCCTGGCGGGGAAGACGACCAGCGAGCGGTCCGTCGGCGGCATGATCACGAAACTGAACGCCGCCCGGATCGTCAACGCGGAAGGCATTCCCATGCACATCGCCCACGGACGGACGAAGGACATCCTGCTGAAGCTCGCCGCCGGCGACAAAATCGGCACCCTCTTCGGGAAAATCTGCTAAGGTATTTTTCATGACCGAGACCTCCGCCTCCGCCGCTCTGAAACAGAGCGTCGCCCGCCTCTGCGAGGCCGCCCGTGCCGCCGCGCCCGCGCTGGCCCGGGTCCCCGCCGCGAAGATCGACGCGGCGCTGGAGCGGATCGCCGTCGGCCTGGAG
>CAISZB010000025.1 GCA_903889845.1 uncultured Verrucomicrobium sp.
ACCATGACGAATATAACTAAACATATCGGCGTCTGGACCATTTTTACGAACAGCGGCAAACAATACCTTATCGATTCCTGGGACTAAGTTTATGCGGGTGTGGTTCAATGGTAGAACATGGCCTTCCCAAGGCTGAGACGAGGGTTCGATTCCCTTCACCCGCTCTCTTTAAAATCACGTTTTATTGATTTTTTGAGACATATTTGCGACATTAAGGCATGTCGCAAGGCAAGGAGAAGGAATTTCCGGTCATCGTCGAGCGCGGCCCGACCGGACTGAAGGGAACCGCGAAAATCTATTCGACTCCCGTTTCCGTCAAAGGGACACGGTACGACTCCTTCACCGTCGTCTACTACAGCCAAGGTAAGCGCCAGCGAGAACGCTTCAGCGACTACGCCGAGGCCTATTCCCATGCCGAGGAGAAGGCCACGCAACTCAGCGGCGGCGAGATCGCCGCCGTCTCCCTCAAAAACGAGGATCAACGCATCTACGGTGCCGCCGTTGATAGCCTCAAGCCCCTCGACATCTCCCTGGAATTCGCCGTACGGGAATACATCGCAGCCCGGAAACTCCTGGGAGATGTGTCCCTACTGGATGCCGCCAAGTTCTACCAACGTCATGGCCGGAGCATCACCAAGAAAGCCTCCCTCCGGGAGATCCTCGACGCCATGATCCACGGCCTGGAATCCGATGGCCGCTCCGCCTATCACGTCCGAGATGTGAGACGTCACGTCGGAGCCTTTATCGCGAAGCATTCCCACGACATCCAGGAAATCACCACCAGCCACATCAACGACTGGCTCCGGTCCATGGACGTCAAAGGGCGTACCCGCGACAATCACCGGGACAGCGTTCACAACTTCTTCCGCTTCGCCCGCGCCGAAGGCTACCTCCCCAAAGATCGCCCCACCGTCGCCGACGAAACCAAGCGAACGAACGATCCTGGAGCCGAAAACGACGTCTTCACCGTCGAGGAAATGGGCAAGATGCTGGGCGGAGCGCCCGACTGGATCGTCCCCGGCCTCGCGCTGAAATTCTTCAGCGGCCTGCGGACCGAGGAAATGCTCCGCTTGAAATGGGAGGACGTGAAATTCGATCAGGACGTGATTTTCCTGAACAAGCGGGTCACCAAAACCAAGCAGCGCCGGATCGTCCCCCTCCTCCCCAACCTCAAGCTGTGGCTTTCCCCCCATCGCCAGCCCGATGGCCTCATCGCTGCCCGGTGGGTCTCGGCCCATACTCTTTCCAAGGCATGGAGCAACCGCGCCAAGGAAGTCGGCGTGTCGTACAAGAAGAACGGAATGCGGAATTCCTACATCTCCTATCGCGTCGCCTCCGTAAAAAACGTTGCCCAGGTCGCCCTCGAATCGGGAAACAGCCCTGGGATCATCCAGAGGGAATACCTGGAACTGGTCACCGAAGAAGACGCCAAAAAGTGGTTTGCGGTTGTTCCGCGCTAAGAGCACCGGCACTCCTTGTGTAAACCGAGGCGAACCCGCCCACTCCTCGTTAAGGAGAAAGGAGCGATCATGTTTCCATAGAGGGATGGAAACGGTGGCAGAACCAAGGGCTTTTCCCAATGCCTTATTGACCTTGGGTGATGCGGCAAACCTCACGCAGGTCTCGAAGCGCAAACTCCAGCTCGATATGGCCAACGGTGCCCTTGCCTACGTCAAGCTGGGTCGGTCGGTTCGCTTTCTTCCTGCCGATCTTCACGCCTACATCCTGGCCCGGCGCATCTCCTGCCGCCACGATCGAGTGTAGAAAGTCCGATCCCGTTTCCGAGCCTCACCGCTGACCACGCGATCCGGAGGTTCTGAAACGGCCCCGACGTCGATCTTCCTCTCTCTCTTTCTCTGGCCCGCGCGGCCAAGAGCGCACCCCCACTTCCAACGCCCGCCCGTCCGACCTCTCCTTACCCGCAGGGGAGGACGGGCGGGCGTTCTCATTTGAAGCGGGCCAAGCAAGCGACGTGACGCCCCGCAACGGGGCGGCGCGATGCTTGCCGGGGGTTCCGCTCTTCCTCCTGAACCGCTTGCCAAGTCTTGAGGTTCGGGTTCTCCGATATGGGAGCCGATTTTAAGAAAGGCACTCGCCAAAACGAGCATTCGCCCGCCCTACGAGTTTGAAAAACAGTCGGGTAAGGGACAGGCATTGCTGCCCGTCCCTCCCCTAAGAACCGGACGTGAGAGTTTCCCCTCATCCGGCTCAAGCCGCTGTAAGCTCCGGGTCAGCGGAGCCGGTTTTCACAACGGATTCCTACGAGTCTGCGAGC
>CAISZB010000026.1 GCA_903889845.1 uncultured Verrucomicrobium sp.
GGCCGTCAAGGCGACCGCCCCGGCGGGAGTTCCATATCAGGCGGCCTCGGTTTCGGGGCGGATTTCTCATCCCCTGTTTACCGGTGGTGTCGCTTCGCTCAACCACCGGCTACCTGCTTTCACCCCTTCGGGGTGATTCGGGCTTAATCAAAGCGATTGGGTATAGCTCCTAATCCTCGATCCCCTTCAGCTTCGCCAGCACGGTGAGATCTTCCAGCGTCGTGACGTCGCCCTTGATCTCGTCGCCGGCGGCGACTTGGCGCAGCAGGCGGCGCATGATCTTACCGCTGCGGGTCTTCGGCAGGGCGTCGGCGAAGCGGATCTCGTCGGGCTTTGCGATGGGGCCGATTTCCTTCGCCACGTGGCGGCGGAGGAGGTCGGCCAGTTCCTGCGAGGGGAAGTTCCCGGTCTTGAGGGTGACGAAGGCGACGACGGCCTGGCCCTTGAGCTCGTCCGGACGACCGACGACGGCCGACTCCGCGACGAGGGGATGGCTGACCAGCGCGCTCTCCACCTCGGAGGTGCCCAGGCGGTGCCCGGCGACGTTGAGGACGTCGTCGATCCGGCCGATGATCCAGTAGTAGCCGTCCTTGTCCCGGTGCGCGCCGTCCCCGGTGAAGTAGGCGCCCTTGACGTCGCCCCAATAGCTTTTCTTATAACGCGCCTCGTCGCCGTAGACACCGCGGAGCATGGAGGGCCACGGCTTGCGCAGGATCAGTTTCCCGGCGCCGACCTTCACCTCGTCGCCGTTCTCGTCGACGACGGCGGCATCGACCCCGAAGAAGGGGAGGCCCGCCGCGCCCGGCTTCATGTTCAGGCCGGGGAGGGTGAGGATCATGTGGGACCCGGTCTCCGTCTGCCACCACGTGTCGACGATCGGGCACCGCTTGCCGCCGATCTTGTCGTGGTACCAGACCCAGGCCTCGGGGTTGATCGGCTCGCCGACGCTGCCCAGGACGCGGAGGGAGGAGAGGTCGTGCTTCGCGGGCCACTCGTCGCCCCACTTGATGAAGGACCGGATCGCCGTCGGCGCGGTGTAGAGGATGTTCGCCTTGTGCCGGGCGACGATGTTCCAGAACCGGTCCGGGTGCGGATGGTTCGGCGCGCCCTCGTAGATGAGGGCGGTGCCGCCGTTGGACAGGATGCCGTAGACGATGTAGCTGTGGCCGGTGATCCAGCCGACGTCGGCGGTGCAGAAGAAGATGTCCGAGGGGCGGAGGTCGAAGGCGTACTTCGTGGAGAGCTGCGCGCCCAGGAGGTAGCCCGCGCTGGTGTGCATGATCCCCTTCGGCTTCCCGGTGCTGCCGCTGGTGTAGAGGAGGAAGAGGGGATGCTCGCTGTCGAAGCCGGGGGCGTCGCACTCCGGGGAGACCTCGGTCCAGCGCTCGTGCCACCAGATGTCGCGCCCTTCCTGCATGGCCACGCGCTGCTCCGTGCGGCGGATGACGAGGACGGTCTCGATCGTGGGGGCGCCGCCGTTCTCCAGGGCCTTGTCGACGTTCTCCTTGAGGGGGACGATGGTGCCGCGCCGATAGCCGCCGTCGGCGGTGACGA
>CAISZB010000027.1 GCA_903889845.1 uncultured Verrucomicrobium sp.
CCAGCCACGCCGTCCGACGCTCCGCCCGGCTGTGGCCGGGATGGGTGTAGAGCCAGTGCTGGAACCCATCGACAATGGCCATCCACGGGAAGAATTTCACGATCCCCTCCAGGTGGTCGCGCCGGGCGCGGTTCGCTTCGGCGGGGGAATAGAATTTCTCCAGGTAGGGCGCGCCGAGGAGTTCCATGCTCATCGAGGCGACCTCGCAGAACTCGATGGGGATGCCGTTCCGGTAGCCGCTGAGGGCCTGTCCCCGCGCCGCGAGGGTGTGGAAGGCGTGGCCCGCCTCGTGGAGGAGGGTCTCGACGTCGCGCTGCATGCCGACGGCGTTCATGAAGATGAACGGGACGCGGGCCTCGGGCAGGTTCGCCTGGTAGCCGCCGGGGGCCTTCCCCTTCCGATTTTCCAGATCGACGAGGCCGCCCTGCCGCAGGATGTCGAAGTAGTCCTTCAGCCGGGGATCGACCTCGCCGAAGATCGCGTCGGTTTTTTCAAAAAGTTCGTCGCCCGTCACAAAGGGCTTGAGCGGGGGTCGCGCCTCGGGATCGACGCCGAGGTCCCACGGGCGGAGCGTCTCGACGCCCAGTTTCTTCTTCCGCTCCGCCTGCATCTCCCGGACGAGGGGGACGATCTGCTTCTCGATGGCGTCGTGGAACCGGAGGCAGTCGTCGGGGGTGTAGTCGAACCGTTCCCGCGCGGCGAAGAAGAAGGCCCGGGCATCGGCGAATCCGGCCTCCCGCGCGATCTCCTCGCGGAGGACGAGCATGGCGTCAAAGATGTCCTCCAGCTTCTCCTTGTCGGCCAGGCGGCGGGCAGCGACGGCCTTCCAGGCGGCCTCGCGGCGGGTGCGGTCGGTCTCCTCCTGGACGCGGCCCATCCGGGCGAGGGTCTGCTCCTCGCCGTCGAAGGTCACGGTCATCGCGCCGGAGAGTTTCTGGTAGCTCTGGGAGAGCTTCGCCAGCTCGGTCTCCCGGGGGATGTTCTTCTCCCGGTAGAGGCGGACGGCGGTCTCGACGCCCCGGCGGAAGACGGCGTAGTAGTCGGGCAGCGCGGCGAAGGCGGGCTTCGCGGCCAGGGCCTGCCAGAGGGCGAATTGCCGGGGCTTCAGCGCCGGGTCGATCGTCTCGACGAAGTGGAGGTAGGCCTTTTCCCGTTCCGGATCGTCGGTCTGGCAGGTCATCGCGATGTAACGTTCCGACCGGACCTGATCGAGGGCGCTATCGACCTCCCCGAAGGAGGCAAGCCACCGTTCCAGCTCCTCCGCCGTCGTCGCCGCATCGAGATCGGCCCGGAGCCGGTCATAGAGGCCCTCCAGGGTCTTCAGGTCGCTGAGATCGACCGCAGCGGGAAGATACGTGCGGGGGGCGAAGGGCGGGGCAGAAAAGAGCATTGTGCGATTAAAGCGGAACGCACGAGGGGGGCAAGATTGCTCATGCCGATCTCCCCTGCTTAAGCTCTTTTGGATCGGGGAGCGCGAAGTTGTAGGTACCGCCCTTCGGGACCGGGTACAATCGCTTCGCTTCCCTGTACAGCTGGAGGCCACCCGCGCGTCTGAACGAATGGAGGGCGTGCCGCCCTCCAAGCCTCCCGGCCCGGATGTAACAGAACTGGCCTACAGGCGCAACCG
>CAISZB010000028.1 GCA_903889845.1 uncultured Verrucomicrobium sp.
CTGCGGCCTCGCCTTCCTCTCGGCCAATCTGGGGGCGCTGGAACTCGTCGGCATGGCGGCCAGCGGGGCGAAGTACGGCATCGCCACCTGCCACTTCTATTGGCTGGGGGCGATCCCCGCGATGGTCTTCCTCGCCGTCTTCATGATGCCGTTCTACTACGGCTCCAAGGCCCGTTCCGTGCCGGAATACCTCAAGCTCCGCTTCGACGAACGGACCCGCTGTTTCAACTCCGTCACCTTCGCCGTGATGACCGTCTTCGCCTCCGGCATCTCGATGAACGCCCTCGCGAAGCTCCTCCACAACCTCCTCGGCTGGGACTACGACTGGAACCTCTGGATCTGCTCCGCCGTCGTCCTCCTCTACGTCCTCAAAGGCGGATTGACCTCCGCCATCTACACCGAGGTGCTCCAATTCTTCATGATCGTCCTCGGCTTCGCCCCCGTCGTCTACCTGGGGCTGAAGGACGTCGGCGGCTGGCCCGCGCTGAAGGACCTCCTGCACGGCGTCGCCCGGAATCCGGCGCAGCTCGGCCTTAGCGCCTCTAACACTTCCCACGCCTTCGGCGCCGAGGCCTGGACCAGCGCGTGGCAGCCCATCCTCGCCGGGCCCGCCGCCAATCCGATGGGCGTCGATCTCTTCGCCATGGTCTTCGGCCTCGGGTTCGTCCTCTCCTTCGGTTACTGGTGCACGAACTTCCTCGTCATCCAGCGGGCCATGGCGGCGAAGGACATGGCTTCCGCGCGCCGCACCCCGCTCATCGCCGCGGTGCCGAAGATGCTCTTTCCCCTCCTCGTCATCCTCCCCGGCATGATCGCCGTCGGCCTCGCCTCCCTCGGGAAAGACGGGTACCGCCTGCCGCCGGTGACGATTTCCGCCTCGGCCTATCCGGCCGCCGTCGCGGCGGTGAAGCGGGGGGAAGACGCCGCGGCCCTGGCCAAGATCGTCGGCCACCGCTTCGACCCGGCAAAGATCGCCGCCTTGGAAGCCTCCCCGCCCCCGGACGAGACCGCCCTCCGCGACCGCCTCCAGGCCGCCGTCGCCGACAACGACTACGACAGCGTGATCCTTTCCCTGGTGAAAAAATATTGTCCTCCCGGCCTGATGGGCCTGGCCCTCACCGCCCTCCTCGCCTCCTTCATGTCCGGCATGGCCGGCAACGTCACCGCCTTCAACACCGTCTGGACCTACGACCTCTACCAGGCCCACCTGGCCCCGAACAGGAGCGACGCCCACTACATGCGCATGGGCCGCTACGTCACCGTCGTCGGCATCCTCCTGAGCATCGCCTGCGCCTACGTCGCCAGCAACTACGCCAACGCCATGGACATCGTCCAATTGGTCTTCGGCTTCGTCAACGCCCCGCTCTTCGCCACCTTCCTCCTCGGCATGTTCTGGGCCAGGACGACGAGCCACGGCGCCTTCTACGGCCTCTGCGGCGGGACGCTGACCTCCGCCCTCTTCCACGGATGCAGCCTCGCGGCGGGAAACGCGCCGGGGATCAAAGGCGGCTGGATCACCGCCGCCATCGGCCTGCCCAGCGAGATGGCACAGAACTTCTGGCTCGCCAGCGCCGCCTTCCTCGCCTGCCTTGTTTTGACCGTCGTCCTTTCGCTCCTCACCCGCAGGACGAAGAGCGACGAGGAATTGCGGGGCCTCGTCTATTCCATGACGGAGAAAGTGCGGGAATCCGGCCAGGCATGGTACGCCACGCCAGCCTTTCTGGGAGCGTTTCTCCTCCTCCTGTGCCTCGTCCTCAACCTCTATTTTTGGTAAAAAGAAAGGAATCCCATGGGCCTCGATATCCGTCTTCCGATCGGCATGATGTTCTCCCTCCTCGGCGCCATCCTCTTTTCCTACGGCTGGGCCACGCGCGCCGACGGAGCCCTCTACCAAAGCTCCCTCGGCATCGACATCAACCTCCTCTGGGGGGCCGTCCTCCTCCTCTTCGGCGCAGCCATGCTCTTCTTCGCCTGGAAAGAGCGTCCCGGCGGGAAATAGCTCCTGCGGGTGGGGTGCTGTCTCCTTTTTCCCATCCCTTCCCCGGGCCCTCTGTGGCCTATTTCGCCCCGCCCCCCTTGCGGAACCCCCAAAACGGGCTTATCCCAATGGTATGGCATACGAAACCGCTCAAACCGTCGGAAAAGAAAAGCTGGTGGCAGACATTCAGGAAGTCATCCACGATGCCGAGGTCCTCATCAAGGCCACGGCCGGGGACCTGAGCGAGAAGGCGAAGGAGGCCCGCGAGAGACTCACGGCCAAACTCGACGCCGCCCGCTCGCAACTCCCCAGGTGGGGGGAGGTCGCGAAGGAGAAGGTGGTCGAGGGGGCCAAGCAGGCCGACAAGACGATCCGTGCCCATCCCTACGAATCGATCGCGATCGCCTTCGGCGTCGGCCTCCTGGTCGGCCTCGTTGCCAATCGCAAATAGCCATGCCTCTCCCGGAGGAAGACGCCGCGGGCGGAGGCGGGACGGAACAGGAGGGCGGCCTCGCCGGATCGGTCCGGCGGGTGGCGCACCTCCTGTTGCGGACGTTCCACGTCCGGGTCGAGCTTTTCGGGCTCGAACTCCAGGAGGAGGCCCTGCGGCTGGCCAAGGCGCTGACCGTCCTCTTCGCCTTCCTCTTCCTCGCGGCGGCGGGCGTGTTGCTGGCCAGCCTCACTCTCGTCTTCGCGGTCTGGGACGATCCCCACGGGCGGCTGGTGGCCCTCGGAGCCCTGAGCGGTCTCTACCTGCTGGGGGCGCTGGGGATGGGCCTGCTGGCCCGGTGCCTCCTGAAATCGGCCCGGACGCCCTTCTCCGAGACGCTCCACGAATTGAAAAAGGACCAGGAATGGATGCAAGCCTCCAAGAAATCCGGGATCTGACCGCCCTCCTGGCCGAGGCGACCCGCCCTCCTGCCACGCGCAAGGAACAGCTCCTCGCCGAAAGCGCCCGACTGCGGCTCGCCCTCTCCCGCGAATGCGCCGAGGTCGAGCGTTCCCTCGGCTGGCTCGCCCGGGGAGCCGGTTTGGGGAACTCCGTGAAGCGCGGGGGCCTCGGCCTGGCCCTGGCCGGATGGGGCGGCCTCCTGCTGGCCAGGAAGTTTTTCAAGGGCAACCCCGACCCCGATCCGGACGGGCACCCCTCGCTTTTTTCCAAGATCGCCCGGGGCGGCTGGAAGCTCACCGAGATCCTGGTCCCGTTGCTGAAGGTCGTCCTAAAGCAATAACATCGCCTTGGCCTCATCGACGACCCGGCGGGCGTCGAGTTTCCCCGAAAAATCGCAGGTATTGTACTTCCGAAGGGAAAAATTACGGCACGCCTCCTTCGGCGGGACCAGGAAGCGGGCCACGCCCGACTGGGGTCCCCATACGGCGGGCGACATGCAGGGGAAGGGGCAGAACGGGGAGAGGGTCGGCACCCGGAAGGCCCCCGCGATATGCAGCGGGCCGGTCGACGGCGAGATGTGGAGGGAAAGACCCCGAATCACCGCCGCCAATTTCCCCATCGACAGTTCCCCCAGCGAATTCCACACCCGGGGCGAGCGGAGCAAGTCGTCCCCCCATCCCGCGATCAACCCGCGCTCCCCGGCTGTCCCGGTCAGAACCACGTTCCAACCGGTTTCCGCCAACAGCAACCGCAGCACCTCGCCCCACGTCTGCGGGGAGAAATTGCACGCGCTCCCCCCCGCGCCGACATGGAGCCCCACCATCGTCCTCCCGCTCCAGCCCAAGCCCTCCCTCCGCGCCTCCGCCCACAGGCGGTCGGCTTCCGGGACGAAGAGATCGGCCTGGACACCGTCCCGCTTCGCGCCGAGGAGGTCGGCCATGACGAGGATCGCGGCGGGGTAACAATTCGCGGCCTCGAAC
>CAISZB010000029.1 GCA_903889845.1 uncultured Verrucomicrobium sp.
CCGCAGCGCCAGCCGAGCTGGAGGAGGAGCTGCTCCGCCAAACGCCGGTTCAGCGTGTTCCCGTCGACGATGAGGACGGCGCCGGTGAAAGAGGGGACGGGAGAGGGCATGACAAAAAAAGAAGAGAGGAAAACGCAGGGCTGGCCTCGGCGATTATCCCGCAGCCGTTCCCGGCTTGGCAATGCCCCAATTTACCCAGGACGCGCCCGAATCGGGGCACATTCCAACCAAGATGAGCTGCAATTCCTCCATTTTCATCGGTTTTCCCAGCCAGGCGTCGAACCCGGCCTTCCGGTACCGCTCCATTCCTTCCCCTTCGAGGACCATCTCCCCCGTCACCGCGACGATCCGGGGCTTCTTTTTCCCCCGCGCGGCGTAGCGGTCCCGCAGCGCGGCGGCGGCCTCCAGCCCGTCCATTTCCGGCATCTCGATATCCATCAGGATCAGGTCGTAGTCGCCTACCTCGCACGCCTCGACGGCCTCCCGCCCGTTCTCCACCTCGACGTAGGCGCACCCGAGCAATTCGGCCATCTTCGCCACCACCCGGCGGCTGATGAGGTTGTCTTCGGCAATCAAAACGCGCACCGAGGGAGGGGAAGCCGGATTCATACCGTTCATCTCGCAAAGAGAGGGAAAAATTATTCCTTCCCCGGGGCTTTTTCGAAAGCCGAAAAGGGGAGGTCGAGGAGGCTGTACTCCTTCGCCCCGTTGAGGGCGAAGTGCCACCACTCCCCGGCGAAGGGGTGGAATCCGTGCCGCGTCATCGCGTCGAGGAGCCGCGCCCGGTCTGCCGCCGCCTCGGGCGGCAGCTTCGCGGCGGGCCAGTCCTGCCCGGCCCGGGCCTCGAAGGCGTCGAAGTCGGTCGGCATCGGCAGGGGCCGCCCCGTCTTCAGGTCGACGAGGCCGACGTCGACGGCCACCCCCCGGTTGTGGTCGGAGCCGAGCCACGGCGGCGACATGTAGGCCGCGTAGCGCGTCGCCTGTTCCGCCCACATCCGGCGCGTGACGAAGTAGGGCCGGTAGGCGTCGTAGAGGATCAACCCCAGGCCGCTTCCCTTCAGCTCCTCCTCCACCTCCCGGAGCCGGGCGGCGGCGGCGGCGCGGAGCAGGGGCCGCCCCTCCTCGTAGACGACGGCGCGGAGGAAATTGTTCGCCGTGGCGTAACGAAGATCGACGACGAGTCCCGGCACCGCCGCGCGGAGGTCGACCATCCGGCGCGAGGCGTCGGCCCGCACCTCCGCCCGGTAGTCGGCGGGATCGGAGACGACGCGCGGCTTCACCTCCGCGCCGAAGCCGGAAGAGGAAAGGAGAGAAAGGAAAAAAAGACCGGCGCAGGCGGGGAGCGGAAACAGTCGGCAAGCGGCCACGCGTCCAGATTGCCGAAGTCCCGCGCCCCGGCGCACCTAAAAAAGCGGGGACCGCCAAAAAGAAAGAAACTAAGCCCCCCCGGGGCACGTCTTGCTGGATATATGAGTGAAACTCCCTCCACCCCCTCCAAACCGTGCGGCCTCCTGATCGCCAGCGTCGCCCTCAACGCCGCCACCCTCCTCCTCCTGGGCGGCTTCCTCGGCGCCCTCGGCTTCGGCATGGCGCGCCATCACGCCTTCCATCACGGCATGGGCGGCCCCGGCATGAACGGCTGCGGCGCCATGGCCTGCCACGAGAACGGCTTCGCCGGACCGGGCATGGGCGCGCCGATGGAATGCCCGGCCCCCGCCGGGCATGAAGGCCTGGGAGGCCCGGGCCATCCCGGCGCGGTCGGGGGGCCCGGCCCGATCGCCGGTCCCGTCACCCCGGAACAGATGGACCAGCGCCACCTCGACTTCCTCGGCGCTTCCCTGAACCTGACGCCCGACCAGAAGGCCAAGATCGCCCCGATCCTCGCCGCCGAGCGGAACGCCGTGGTGAAAGCCATCAGCGACGGCCACGCCCAGATCCGCGCCCTCCTCACGCCCGAGCAGCAGAAGAAACTCGACGCGGTCCCGAAGGCGCCCGGGGCGTAAGAAACTGTTTAGAATCGTCAGCCTTGGACCTGGAGGCCGGTCGGGGCCTCCAGCACGGCCACGATCCGCCCGGCTTCGCGCTCCAGCAGATCCTTCTTTTTCTCCGCCGCCCGCCTCTCCGCGTCCCAATCGCGGGCGTGGGGGGTGACGAGGAGGCGGATGGCCTCGGGGGCGATCTCCGCGCGGACGGCGGCGACGCGGCGGGTGTGGGTCCGGTCGAGGGCGTCGGCGATGCGCAGGAGGCCGCCCAGGACGGAGACGGTCCGGCGGTCGGCCTCGGAGAGGGCCAGGTAGGGGGCGTGGCCGGCGTGGGGAAGGCTCTTCCGGTGGTAGCGGGCGATCTGGGCGACGAGGCCGACCTCCGCCGGGGGCAGCGTGGCCCAGGGCCAGGCGGCGATGAGGCGGGCCGATTCCTTGTGGTGCCCCTTCCCGTCCGGGGTCTGGGACCAGCCGATGTCGTGGAGGAGGGCGGCGGTCCGCAGGCGGCGGCGGTCGAGGTCGCCGCGTCCATGCCAGGGGGCGAGGGCGAGGAAGAGGTCGTCGGCGAGGGCGGCGACCTGCGCGGCGTGCTCCGGCTCCTCCTCGTAGCGGGCGAGGAGGGCGTCGATTTCGGCCTCGTGCGCGTCGATCTCCGGCGAGGTCATGGCGTGGGGACGGCGTCGGCCAGCGCCTCCAGGATGCCGTAGCGCAGGCCGCGGACGCTGACGGTGATCCGGTCGGCGCCCAAGAGCCGCAGGCTGGCGAGGAAGACGGCGAGGCCGGGGACGAGGATGTCGGCCCGCTTCGGCGGAAGGCCGGTGACGTGGCGGAGGCTCGTCGAATCGAGGGCGGCGAAGCGGGCGATCTCCTCCTCGATGTGGGAGAGGGGGAGGACGTGGAGGTGGACCTTCGCGGGATCGTATTTCTGGAGGGCGAGGGCGATGGCGGCGGCGGCGGTGATCGTGCCGCCGGTGCCGACGACGGGGCGGCGGCCCCGCTCCGCCGCGTAGGGGGCGAGGACGGGGGCGAGCTGCTCTTCCAGCGCCTGCCCCATTGCGGCCAGGGCCGGGGCGGGGACGGGGTAGCCGGGGATGAACCGCTCCCGCAGCCGGACGCAGCCGAGGGGGAGGCTGACGCGGCGGGCGATCTTCCCGTGCTCCCCCAGGATCCACTCGGCGCTGCCGCCGCCGACGTCGATGCCCAGGACGTCCCCCTCGGAGAAGGCGCCCTCGGAGCGGATGCCGCGGTAGACGCCCTCCGCCTCCTCCTCGCCGGTGAGGAGGGTGACGGGGAAGCCGAGGACGGCGGCGGCCTCCCGCAGGAAGACCTTCCGGTTGCGGCTGTCCCGGACGGCGCTGGTGGCGACGGCGCGGCTGTGGACGGGATCGGCGGGGACGCCCAGGGCGGCGGCCTTCCGGGCCATCTCCCGCAGGGCGGCGAGGGTGCGGGTGATGGCTCCCTCCTTCAACTCGCAGGAGGCGATGAGGTCCTCGGCGAGGCGGGTGGTCTTGCTCTCCTCGGCGAGGACGAGGAAGGAGCCCGAGGCCGTTTTCTCGGCGACGAGGAATTTGATCGAGTTGCTTCCGATGTCGTAGACGGCGAAGCGCACGGCCTCTCCTCTCTTTATTTGGTGCCGATCTTGCTGCTGCGGGAGGGGCGGCCCAGGCCGCTTTCGGCCTGTTCCTGCTCGGCGGGGGAGGCGGGATCGATCCAGAGGTGGGTGTCGGGAATCGGGCGGTCGGCGGGCGGGTAGCGGTGCCAGGTCTCGTAGTAGGCCCGGAGGTAGGCGACCTTCTTCCGCTTCGGGTCGGGGCCGTCGTAGAGGGCGTTCGCCCGCTTGGCGATCTGCCAGTCGGCGACGGCGTTGTCGGGCGTCGAGTGGTAGAGCTCGGCGTAGGCCTGGTTGTAGGCGGCCTCCTGCTGGGCGGGATCGGGACCGTCGTAGAGAGCGGCGGCCCGCCCGATCACGGCGGGATCGGGCTGCCAGCCGTAGCCCTCGTCCTGCGGCTGGGCCGGGGGGAGAAGGGCCGGGGTCTGGAGGCCGGAGCAGCCCCCGCAAAGAAGCACCCCGACGACGCAAGCCAGCGGAAGCGCGAGGCGGAGCGTCGGGGTGTTCATATATCGAAAGCTGGCCGAGGGTCAATGGCCGCCACCGTGGCCGCCGAACTGCTGGAGGAGGCCCAGGACAAAGAAGAGAAGGCCGCCTGCGCCAAAGACGAGGCTGACGAACCAGTAGCGGCGCTTCTTCGTGAGGACAGAGACGGCGCTCACGGCGATCGCAATCTGGAAGAGGATGACGCCCTTGGAGAAGGTCTCGTGGTTGTGGAGGGAGGATGACGACTCGTGTTCGAATTCCTTCGCCGTGTCGGCGATCTTCTCCTGTTCTTTCTTGTAGCGGGCGAGTTTCTCGGCGGGCGTTTCGGCCGCTTTCTCCTCGGCCTTCTTCTCTTCAGCCTTTTTCTCCTCGTGCCCTTCGGTGGCGGCGGGTTTCTCGGCCGATTTTTTCTCCGCGGCTTTTTCCTCGGCCTTCTTCTCGATCGGTTTTCCGAGGGCGGCGGCGAGGGTCAGCAGGTCGGCATGAAGTTCATCGACGGCAAGCTTCGTCTCGGCGGCCGAGCCCTTGATCCCCTTGGCCTGATAGTAGCTCCACTGGTCGGAGGCGAGCTGGCGGTTGATGAGGGCTTCGGTTTCGTTGAACCCGCTCAGGAACGCGGCCAGCGCGGCGAAAACCGCGAGGATGACGGTGGAGAGGGCGACCCAGGAGGCCCATTGCGGGCCGGAGTGGGCGGCGTGGTGGATATGCTCTTCGGCGTTTTCAGTGAGACCTTCGACTTCGGACATAGTGCGGGGATATTAGAGCCTGTTTGGTAATTTTACAAGGGGGGCAACAAGAGGGTGCGCCCCCCCATCCGAATTAATCGACGATCTTAAACGCCACGGTGACACTCTCCGGAATGTCTTCGGGGCGGGGCTTGGAAAGCTTCGCCACGCGGCGGGCGGCGGCGAGGGCCGATTGGTCGAAGGCGGCGTTGCCGGAGCCCTGCACGACCTCGGCCCCCGTGATCCGGCCGTCGGCGGCGATCGTGACGCGGACGACGGTCCGGTAGCCCCTCCCCGCGAGGTCGACGGGCTGGTCCCACGCCCGGTACATCTCGTCGCGGATCAGGCCGTAGTACCAGCTTCCGCTCCCGCCGCCGCCCCCGCCCGCCGGGCCGACGACGACGGGGGCCGTCGCGCCGGAGCCGTTCAGCGCGTGGCTGAGCCGGTCCTCGACCCCGGCGGCCTTCAATCCCTGGCCTTGTCCCTGGCCCTGCGCCGCCGGAACGGGCGCATGCGCGGCGGTGGTCGGCGCGGGAGCCGGAGCGCCGCTCCGGGTCACCTCGGTCAGGCTCACCTTCGGCTTCGGCGCAGACGGGGCGGGCGGAGCGGGTTTATCGGCTTTGTCCGGCTTGGCGGGTTTATCCGTTTTCGGGGGCTTGTCTGCCGGCTTCGTCTCGGGCTTCGGAGGCGTCGGCGTTTTCGGAACGACGATGGCACTCGGAGGCTGCGGCACCGGGGTGGGGGCGGGCGTCGGAGTCGGAGTGGGGACCGGCGGGGTGGGCGTTGGCTCCGGCGTCGGTTCCGGGACTGGCGGGGTAGGACTCGGGGTTGGGGACGGAGCGGGCTCGGGATTCCTCGCGGCGGAGCCGGGCGGTTCCGGCATCGCGGCGGGGGGGAGCGGCGTGAATTCGAGGATGTTCCCGGGCGGCGGCTCAATCGGCTTCGGCGCGGCGCGGTGGAGGAGGAAAGCGAGGAGAAGGACAATGTGGACAACCGCGACCCACAGGAGCGCCTGCCGGAAGGTGATCGAGTGGGAGACGCGGACCGGGCCGGGCCTGCGGGGATATCCGGGAGGCGGGGTGCGGGGAAGAACGTCCTTCTTCAAGTCAGGGAGTGGCATGGCGGGGCGCGGCCCCCCCTTCGTCGAGGTGGGTCAACCCCAGGCGGGTGATCTGCGCCTGCTGGAGCGCGTCGAAGACATCGACCAGGGACTGGTAGCGGAGGTCGCGGTCGGCCCGGACGATGACGGCGACCTTCGGGTCGGCGCGGTGGAGGCGGTCAAGCTCGCGGCGGAGGGCGTCGACGGTCACGATGCGCCCTTCCAGGTGGACGACGCCGTGGCGGTCGATCTCGACGACCTTCACGTCGGGCTTCTCGTCGTGGGCCTTCTCCGGCGTCGCGGTGGGGAGGTTGATCTCGATGTTCCCCTCCATGAGGGGCGTCGTGATGATGAAGATGATGAGGAGGGTGAACGCGAGGTCGAGCATCGGCGTGACGTTCAGCTCCGCCATCGTGGCGTGGGCCTCCTTCTGCATGTAGCGTTTGACGGCCATGGCTCTAGTCGTGGACCAGTTCGCCCTTGCCCGAGGCGTAGCGGTGGCCGAAGGAGGCGGCCAGTTCGGCGGCGAAGTTGTCCTGCTCCACCATCAGGCCCCGGATCGTGGCGACAAGGTAATTGTACCCGAACATCGCCGGAATCGCGACGAGGAGGCCGGTAACCGTCGTGATCAGTGCGCCGGAGACGCCGGGGGCCATCGCCGCGAGGCTCGCCTTGCCCGCCGAGGCGATGTCGCTGAAGGTGTCCATGACGCCCCAGACGGTGCCGAGGAGGCCCAGGAACGGCCCGCCGCTCACCGCCGTCGCGAGGAAGACCATCCGGGCTTCCAACTGCAATCCGCGCAGGCCCAGCTCCCGGCTCAGCGCCGACTCGACGGCGGAGAAGGCGGTCTGGGAGAGGGGCGGGGCGGCGGCGAGGCGCTGGGCCGTCATCTCGTCGATCTCGCTCGATCCGGTGAGGTGGTAGCAGAGCTCGCGGCACCCGGCGCGGTAGATCTCGTAGACGGGGGAACCGGGGAAACTTTCCCGGGAGAGGAAGACCTGGAGGGGCTTGCGGCTGGCGCGGAACTTCGCCAGGAAGCGGGCCGTCTGCTTCTTCGCCAGGGCGATCTCGCTCATCTTCGAGACGATGACCGACCAGCTCACCAGGGAGGCGACGAGGAGGGTCGCGATGACGAAGCGCCCGGCGGGGGTCGAATGGTCGAAAGCGAAAAGAAGGCCGCCCGCCGCAAAAAAATTGACCGTGAGGGAAGAAAACATATCCTTGGTCAGTTTGGGATCGAACGCGGGGGGCGTCAAATCCTGAACGCGCTGAAACACGGCCGTTTTTTCCCCTCTCCCACATTCCTTTTTTCATGGGTCCCCATCTCCTCCTCTGCGTCGTCCTCGCCCTCGTCGGGGCCGGGCTGCTCCAGTGCCGCCCCCTCGGGGCGCGGAAGGCGGGGCTCCTCGTCCTGTGGCTGGCCACGGGCGTCCTGCTGTGGACCCTCACGGGCCGGTGGTGGGCCGGGGCGGCGGGGCTCCTCGCCTGGATCGCCTTCCCGCTGTGGGAACTCGTCGCCGTGCTGCGCCGCCTCCAGATCCCGCGCGAGCGCCGCCTAGAGGACGCCTTCCTCCCCGCCGGGGAGGCCAGCGGCGAGGTCGAGGCCCTGACCGGGGAGATGGAGGCCCTCGGCTTCCGGCACGTCGGCGATTGCGACCTCGTCCCCGCCGCGCAGCGCCAGTTCTTCCGCCTCTTTGATCGGGAAGACGGCCTGCACCAGGCCTTCGTCGGCTGGGTCGGCGAGGAGGAGGTCGGCTTCCACTTCGCCGCCTTCCTCTCCCAGGACGAAGGGGGTCGCTACTGGATGACCTGGAATTATCCCCTCAGCTACGGCCTCCGCATCCCGCCCCGCCTCGCCCTCTACCGCGCCCTCGACTGCGCGACCCTCGCCGACCTCTTCGCCGGGCACCGCGACCTCCTCACGATCAACGAAGTGGGCGACGAGCGTCTGCGGCCTGTCGCCGGCCTCGAAGCCGTGCGGCGGCGGCTGGAGACGGTCCTGGCCCGGCAGCTCCGCTACAACGTCCAGATCGGCATCCTGACCCGCCGGGGCGTCGCCGGGGGATTCCGCTACTCCTGGCACGGGGCCTTCCGTGTCGCCGGAGAAGTTTTCCGCGACTTGGCTCGGTTATAGCTTCCCCCCTTTTACCCCAACGCCTTCCGTCCGCCATGACCGCCTTCCGCTCCCGCTACCTGAAACAGGCCGGCCGCCCCGCGCGGGCCGGGATCGCGGCCCACGGGGTGCTTGCCGCCGCCCGCTTCGGCCCCCTCGTCCTCCTCGATTCCGCCCCGATCCGGGCCGAGGCGCGGAAGAAGTACAAGCAGGCCCGCGACCGCTTCGCCGACCTCCAGCGCCTGACCACCCGCTTCCACCAGGAGGACAAGCCGAAGTACGAGCAGTGGCTCCAGGCGAACTTCGGCCCCCTCGTCGCCGAGCTCCGCTCCGCCCGCGCCGAGGTCAACCGCCTCCGCGACCTCATCTTCGAGGTCGAGACCCGCACCTGGCTCAACAGCCAGAGCAGCGCCGCCGCCTACCGGGACATCCTGGAGCGGGAGCTGAAGCGCCGCGCCGAGGAACAGGAGAAGAAGGACGCGGACCCGAACCCGAAGGAGGACGAACCCACGCCCGACCCGGACGACACCGAGGCGCATGCCGACGGCGGCGAGGACGACGACGCCTCCCATCCCAGCTCCGGCGGACGGCGCGGCCCGAAGCTGCCCGCCGAGAAGGAGGCCCGACTGAAGAGCGCCTACCGCGCCCTGGTCCGCCGCCTCCATCCCGACCACAACGCCGAGGTCACCCCCCTCATGCGGGAGCGCTGGCACGCCGCGCAGCAGGCCTACCAGGCGGGCGACCTGGAACTCCTCGAATCGATCGAGACCCTCTGCCTGGGCGACGAGGAGGACGAGACCGCCCTGCTGAAGGGCCGGGACATCCCCGTCTCCCACATCCTCGACCGCGCCACCCGCCTCGGCTCGTCGATCAGCCGCCAGACGCAGAAGGTCCTCCACTTGAAGAAGGACGCGGCCTGGGCCTTCACCACCTACCTCGAATCGGAGGAGCGGCTGGAGCGGCTCCACCGCCAGACCGCGAAGAACCTCCCCACCCAAATCGAGCGCGCCGCCGCCGAAGTCGCCGACCTGGAGACGAAAGTCGCCCAATGGCAGAGCGACGCGGAGCGCTTCTACCCCGGGTTCAAGGAAGCCCACGGGAAGAAGGGGAAGGAGAGCGGCAAGCCCGCCAAGCCCCAGGCGAAGGCCGCGCCCGGAGAGGGGAAGAAGGGGAAGGCGCAGGGGAAGAACGGGAAGGCGGGGGCGAAGCGTCCCGCCTCGCGCTGATCCAGGGGGCGCGGGGAATAGGATGGGCGGGAGCCAATCCCGTCGCGGTAGCGACAAAGACTCAAAGAGGGAAACCGCATAGGATGGGCGGGAGCCAATCCCGAAAGGCCGCACCGACCCACGTCCTCCACCGAGTTACCAGGTTGAACCGCTTTAATAGAAAGATGAAAAAAATTCATTGTCTTTTTTATTGATCGACTCTACCTCTGCATTGGCTTTCATTTAACGATAACATTTAATCGGGGGGACTCTGTCATGGCTCGTGCATTCCGTGTTTTGATCGCAACGCAGGATTTATCGATGCGCCTCGCGGTCGAGGGCCTTCTGAAAGCCCTTCGGGCCCGTCCCATCCATGCGGAAACGGAAGACATGGTCCACGCCTACCTGAAGACCCCGGAGGGATTCGACATGGTGATCGTCGATGCCGCGTGGGAGCACCTCTCCATCCACGGCGTCTATCAGGCGTGCCGGTCCCGCTCAAAGGGACGTTCGAGCCTTTCGGAGACCCACCTCATGGTCCTCCTGCCCGCCGGTCAGGGGCAGAGCTCGACCGAGGTCGTCGGCGCCTTCAACGACGGGGCCGATACCGTCCTGCGCCAGCCCCTGCGCCCCCTCGAATTTCTCAACGCCTGCCGCACAGGGGAACACCTCTCCCGGCTTACCCGCAACCAGCGGCAAATCGAGTCGGACGAGGTTCCCGCCGTTCCCGCCGCACCCGTCGAAAAGGCGGCGGTCGAGGCCTTCGGCCTGCTGTCCGCCTAGGGCGGGCTTCCCCACGACCGGGGTGAAGAGGCTCTAGGGAAGGATCCCGATGCATATTCCCTTCCGCGTCCTCATCTCCTCGCAGGAGATGCAGGTCCGCCTCATGGCGGAGAACCTCCTGAAGACGGTCAAGGCGAAGTGCCTGCCCGGGGAGACGCAGGACGCCATCCTGGCCCAGCTCACCTCGCCCGAAGGGATCGACCTCGTCGTGATCGACGGGGCCTGGAGCGGCCTCTCCATCGAGACGATCTACCGCACCTGCCGCTCCCGGACGGCGGTCCCGGTGGAGACCTACCTCGTCGTCCTCGTCGAGGAGACGAACGCCGCCGGGGCCGTCCTGGCCTTCAACGCAGGGGCCGACGCCGTCATCCGACGCAACCTCGACCCGATCGAGTTCCTCAACGCCTGCCGCGCCGGGCAACGCCTCTCCGTCCTGGCGAAGATGCACCGCGTGGCGATGGAGGAGAAGGCGACCGCCCAGGCCGTCCTCGCCGAGGCGGAGAAGGAGGCGAAGGAGGCGGAGGACGCGTCCGCCGTGCTCCTTTCCGGCGGGGCCGCGGAGACCGCGCCGGACGCCGGGGGGGCGGGCGCCGCCCTCACCGCCGGGACGAACGAGGGCATCGCTTCCCCCGCCGCCGCCGTCCTCCAGGGGCGGCGCGGCGGCGCCTCTTCCGGACGCGAGGGAGAGGCGAAGCCGGTCCTGGAAGAGGAGCACGCCCACATCGTCGTCAAGCAGTTGGAGGCTGTCTCCCGGCAGGTCCTCGTCGACCAGGGCGCCTCGCAGGAGGCGTGCCGCCACGATGCCGCCGACGCCGCCGCCATCGACGGGGGCGTCCCGGAGTGGGCCGAGTTCGTCGGCTGGCAGGGCCTCTTCTGGCCCATCGACAACCTCTGGTTCGACATCCTCTTCTACTTCAGCCGCGCCGGGGCGGAGAACCTCTGCCGGTGGACCCTCCAACGGCAAGGCCGGGACGACAACGCGCTGCTCATGGCGGTCAACCAGTACCTCGTCTCCGTCCAGGCCACCTACCGCGCCCACTACGAGACCGGCTACGGCCCCGGCTCGACGATCCTGTGCCAGCCCCTGGCCATGCCGCGCCCCTTCTGGATCGCCGAAGTGGGGAAGGCCGATCATACCCGGGTGCTGAAGTTCCCCGGTGCCTTCACCGCCTACAACTTCCACATCGCCCCCGCCGCGCTCCAGGTGAAGATGGCCTCCGCCGCCGCGCCCGGGGACGTCCTCAACGAGACCATCGCCGCCCGCGGCCAGCGGCCCGGCCCCGGCGTCCTCCCCCTGGCCAATCGAGGCGTGATCCTGACGGAGAGCCGCCTCAACAAGATTGTCCCCGACCTGGAGGCGAACCGCACCCTGTGGGTCATCGAGCCTTCCCTCTTCGCCCGCCGGATCGGGGCGTTGGCGGGGGGGGATTAGGGGATTCAGCCGAGGCTGCGCCTCGGGAGGAAAATAGCCTCCAGAGGAGGAGAGCTAACACCAAGTCACCTTGAGTCAGCCCGATAAAAGGGCTCCTCGATCCCGGAGGGATCGAAGCCGGTAGCCGGTGCGCCACTTCGGAAAGACCTCAGAAGCTGTGAAAGAAGTAGGCATGGGCCGCGTTACGCCGATTTTGGCTGGGTGGCGCGACGCCGGTTCGAAGGCATCCCTTAATGGGCTGTCGAGAATCGGCAACAAAGCCAACCGGCCAAAATCGGCGTAACCCGCAGGGCGGGAGGTCTTTTTCTCTCCCCCGTTGTTGCTCGCTTCTTACGTATCTTTTCGTTGATACGCGCGTCGCTCGCGCCTAGGTGGAGAGCCTTTCCGGGCCAACGCGACCCACCGGAGATTCTAAACAGTTTCTTAAGGAGGGGAAAAGATCATGTACAGTTTCTCAGGCAGTCGCGCCCCCTTTTCCCTCAATCTCCCCCCACCGATGCGCCCACGTGTGGCGAGCGTGGAACGTTTCCCGCGCCCGCGCTCCGGCGGTGCGGAGGATCTCCCGGTCGGCCAGCAGCGCGGCGGCCCGGTCGGCCAGGGCTTCCTCGTCGTCGGCGTAGAACATTTCCGTGTCGGGCGCGAAGAGGGCGGGGAACCCGGGTCGGGAATCGGTGAGGAGGGGGACGCCCGCCGCCGCCGCCTCGAACATGCGGAAGGGGGCGCCCGATTCGATGCTTTGAGGATCGAGCCACTGGACCTGCACCGCGCCGGTCTGGAAGAGCCCGGCCCAGCGGGAGGCCGGGACCTCGGTCGTGTCGCGGAAGGTGAAGCGGCTCCCGTCGATGCCGTCGCCCAGTTCCCGGCGCAGTTCCTCCTCCCGGGCGAAGACCTCGGTGCGGTGGCCGCTGAGGACGGCGGCGGGGACGCGCCGGGCCAGGGCGCGGAGGCCCCGGAGGCGGGCGGCGCGCTTTCCCCAGCGCCAGATCTCGTACCGGGCCAGCGCCCGCGCGGAGGGCTCGGCGAGCCATTTTTCGAGGACGAGGCGGCGCTTCGGGGGGAGGGCGTCGGCGAGGGCGTCGGCCAACTCGTACGCGCGGAACGGCCACGGCGCGGTCTCCATCGCGGCGGCGCCGGCGGCGATCCACTCGGCGACGGGCGGCGGGAAGGAGGCGAGCTTCGCTTCGAGCGGGGCGCGCGCCGGGATCGTGCCGAGGAGGACGACGTGGCCGTCGAGCTCGGGATAGAGCGGGGGGGTCTCGCCGCTCCCCGCGACGAGGGCGGCGTCGGCGGAGAGGGCGGTCGCCTCCGCGGGGAATCCGGCGTGCCGCTCCCAGGCTTCGCGCCAGTGGCCGTCGTGGAAGAAGACGGCGACGCGGGCTTCGTCGTGCCACCGCTTCCAGAGGGCCGCGCCTGCCGCCGTCGTCGTCGCGGGGCAGCGGAGGAAGTCGTCGTACCACAGGGCGGCCTTCGGCAGGGCGCGGAGCCGGGGATCGTCCCACAGGTCGGGCCAGGCGAGGGGGGCGTCCATGAGGAAGGCGATCCGCTCGGGCCGCGCGGCGGCGATTTCCTCGCGCAATTCGGCGACGGGCCGGGGTGCGCCATCGGCGTCGCGCAGGAAGCAGACGACGGCCTCCTTGCCCGCGCCCCGGACGCCGGAGCG
>CAISZB010000030.1 GCA_903889845.1 uncultured Verrucomicrobium sp.
GAAAACCAATTGGCAGGGGCGGGTGCCAACCTGAGGGGGCACCCCTCAGAAGCCTACAACGTGCGTCCGTCGCGACCCAGGCGGGTCCGCTCCCCGGTCCCGAAGGGCTGCATCGCCCTCCCCCCCTAATGCTGCAACAACAAAATCGTCAGCACCTGCGCCAGCAGAATCTTCAAAATCAGACACATCGGAAACACCGTGGCGTACGCCGTGGTCACCTTCAGCGGCGAGGCATGGGTCGTCCCGAAGGCCAGCGCGGCGGGCTGGGTGTGGAGGCCGGAGCTCTGCCCCATCGCGACGGCGGGATGGCGGTCGTGCCGCAGGAAGAGGATCCACCAGAGCAGCAGGTGAATGATCAGCGTGATGAGGATGGCGTAGCCCATGAGGAACCAGCCGTCGCCCTTCAGCGCCTCAATGACGTGGCCGCCCGCCTCCAGGCCGATCGCGGCGAGGAAGAGAAGGAGGCCGAGGTGCTTGAAAGCCTGATTCGACCCGTAGGGCATGTTCCAGACGAGCTGCCCGGTCCGGGCCGTCGCTCCGAGGATGAGGGCGACGACGAGGGGGCCGCCCGCCGTGCCGAGGCGCAGGGGCGATTCGAGGCCGGGGACGGGAATGGGGATCTGGCCGATGAGGACGCCGATGACGATGCCCAGGGCGTAGGTCATGTAGCCGGTCTCCCCGAGAGCACGGGCCGAGTTGCCGAGGAATTTCCGGACCTGCGCCTCCGTGTCGGAATAGCTGACGACGCGGACGCGGTCGCCGAGGTGGAGGAGGGTCTCCGCCCGGACGGGGAGATCGACGTCGCCGCGGCGGAGGCGGGTGATGACGGCCCCGAGGCGGGAGAGGCCGAGGCTGCCGATGCTCTTCCCGGCCAGGGCCTGGTTCGAGACGAAGTAGCGGTGGGTCTCGAAGTTCTGGTACTCGACCGGCTCCTCCGATTTCTTGCCGAGGAGGGCGGCGGCCTTGGCGACGGGCGCGTCGAGGCCGATGGCGACGACCTTCGAGCCGACGGGCAGGGCGTCCTCGTCCTGGAGGATCTTCTGGTGGCCGCCGGGGAGGGTGATCCGGGAGAGGACGACGCCGGCCAGGGCCTCGATGTCTTTCTTCCGGAAGGGGATCCCCTTCGGGGTGACGCTCTCGACCTCGATGAGGGTCGGCGGCACCCACTTCGGGGCGGCGTGGGTCCCTTCCTTCGAGCGGGGACTGAGGGAGAGACGCCATTGCATGAGGGGGAGGAGGGCGGCGATGGAGATGGCGTAGGTGATGCCGAAGCAGACGACGACCTGGTTGACCTCGGCGGCGGAGCCGTGGAGCCGCAGAGTCTCGTTCACCGTGGCCAGGGCGGGGAGGTTGTTCAGCGTGCCGCAGAAGGCGCCGAGGAGGAGGGGCCGGGCCTTCCCGCCCCAGTGCCACAGGGCCCAGGTCAGGAGGAAGCAGACGACGAGGGAGACGACCACGCCGATATTGGCCGGAAGGCCATCCCGCTTGAGGGCCTGGGCGAAACCGGGGGCGACCTCCAGGCCGACGCTGTAGATGAAAAGCACCAACCCCATCGACATAATCTCGCCGGAGAGCTGGAAAGCCGGATCCATGATCCCGACGAAGAGCCCGATGAAGAGGACCGCCGAGACGCCAAGGCGGAAGTTCCCCGGCCACTTGATCTGCCCGGCCAGATAGCCGAGGACGATGACGAGGAAGAGGCGGAGGACGGGAGAGGCAGCCAGGAGATGATGGACGAGATTCATGGGGGGTGATGTGATCGGGGTGGGTGTTTTACGGAAAGAGGTGCGGTATTTGTTCCCTTCTCTTGGCTAGCTTTGTGCGTTTTGAGGGGGTAACGTGGCAGCGTGCTTAAGAAAGGCGAGATTCTTCGTCGGCTTTCGGATTCTCAGATTTACCGGGATTACGAAAAGGCGTTCACGGAGGCGACTGACCTCCCTTTGACCCTGCGGCCCAAGGAGGTTTGGGACATTGCTCTCAAGAGTAAGAAAGGCGAGAACCCTTTTTGCGCGCTCTTGGCGCAGTCGAACAAATCTTGTGCCGCCTGTCTGCGGACGCAGGATAAATTGACGGCGGAGTCTTCCGCCAGTGGCGGGCCGAACACGGTGACGTGCTTTGCGGGGTTGAAGGATTCCGTTGTCCCGATTCGCGTGAGCGGGGAGGTGATCGGGTTCCTTCAGACCGGGCAGATCGCCCACTCGAATCCGACGAAGGCCCGCTTCAGCCGGGTGACGAAGCAGCTTCTGGAATGGGGGGTAAGCGTCGATCTCTCTCGATTGGAAGACGCCTTCTTCCACAGCCGGGTGATCGAGTCGAAGCAATATATGGCGATGGTCAGCCTGCTCACCATCTTCGCCGAGCACCTGTCGACCGCCGCGAGCCAGATCCTCATCCAAAGCAGCAACGACGAGCCGACGATGGTGGTGAAGGCGCGTCAATACATCGACGAACACTCCGGGGACGAGATCCCGCTGAATGAAATTTCCCGTGTCCTGAACGTCAGCACGTTCCACTTCTGCAAGACGTTCAAGAAGGCGACGGGGATGACCTTCACCGAATACCTCGCCCGGACCCGTGTCGAAAAGGCCCGGAACCTCCTCCTCAACCCGAACCTCCGTATCTCGGAGATTGCTTATGGGTGCGGATTCGGTTCGATCGGCCATTTCAACAGGGTCTTCCGGCGGATCGTGGGGACCGCCCCGACGGATTATCGGAGCGGCCTTCACGGAGGTAAGTCGGTTAAGGTGAAGTCCTGACTTTGACTGTTTCGATTACAGGCGGGAGATGAGAAGTTCCCGCTGGTAGACGAGTTCCTTCGGCAGGTCGGCGTAGAGCTTCATGAAGAGCTCGTCCTGGAGCATGACCTCGGTCTTCCAACCTTCGATGTCGATGGAGAGGGCTTCCTCAAGCTTCTCCTTCGTGTAGTTGGGGATACCGGTGATGTCGATGTCCTTCGCCTCGGGCATCCAGCCCAGGGGCGTCTCCGTGGCGGGCACGCGGCCCTTGCAGCGATCGACGATCCACTTCAGGACGCGCATGTTCTCGCCGTAGCCGGGCCAGAGGAATTCGCCTTCGGCGCTCTTCCGGAACCAGTTGACGTGGAAAATCTTCGGGGGGTTCTTGAGGAGCTTGCGCATCCGCAGCCAGTGGGTGAAGTAATCGCCCATGTTGTACCCGGCGAAGGGGAGCATCGCCATCGGGTCGCGACGGACGGTTCCCACCTTGCCGGCGGCGGCGGCGGTCATCTCGGAGCCCATGGTGGCGCCGACGTAGGTGCCGTGGACCCAGTTGAAGGCCTGGAAGACGAGGGGCATCGTGGTCGCCCGGCGTCCGCCGAAGATGATCGCGCTGATCGGCACACCCGTCGGGTTGCTGACCTCGGAATCGAGGACGGGGTTGTTCTTCATCGGGGCCGCGAAGCGGCTGTTCGGATGGGCGGCCTTTTCCTTCGAGCCCGCGATCCACGGCTTGCCGTGCCAGTCGAGGAGGTCGGCGGGCGGCTCGCCGTCCTTGCCTTCCCACCAGACTTCGCCGCTCTTCGTGAGGGCCACGTTCGTGAAGATCGTGTCCCGGGAGAGGGAGAGCATGGCGTTGAGGTTCGTCTTGCAATTCGTGCCGGGGGCGACGCCGAAGTAACCCGCTTCCGGGTTGATGGCGTAGAGGCGGCCGTCCGGGCCGGGACGCATCCAGGCGATGTCGTCGCCGATCGTGGTGACCTTCCAGCCCTTGTAATGCTCGGGCGGGGTCAGCATGGCGAAGTTCGTCTTGCCGCAGGCGCTCGGGAAGGCGGCGGCGACGTAAGTCTTCTCGCCGGTGGGGGATTCGACGCCCAGGATGAGCATGTGTTCCGCCATCCAGCCTTCGTCGCGGCCCAGATAGGAGGCCAGGCGCAGGGCCAGGCACTTCTTGCCGAGGAGGACGTTGCCGCCGTAGTTGGAGCTGGTGGAAATGACCGCGTTGTCCTGCGGGAAGTGGGCGATGTAGCGGGTCTCGGGATTGATATCGAGCATGCTGTGCAGGCCCTTCGTGAAGACGCCGTTGGAGCCGAGCTCATTCCAGGCGACCTTGCCGATGCGGGTCATGATGCGCATGCTGAGGACGACGTAGACGGAGTCGGTGATCTCGACGCCGATCTTCGTCAGCGGGGAGCCGGGAGGCCCCATGAGGTAAGGGATGACGTAGAGCGTCCGCCCGGCCATCGCACCGTTGAGGAGGCCGTTGAGCTTCTGATACATCTCCGTCGGGTTGGCCCAGTTGTTCGTCGGGCCGGCTTCCTGCGCGGTCTTCGTGCAGATGAAGGTCCGTTCCTCGACGCGGGCGACGTCGTTCGCGTGGGAGCGGTGGTAGTAGCAGCCGGGGTGCTTGTCGGGATTGAGGGGGATGAGGATCCCCGCGGCGACGGCCAGCTCGGTCAGAGCCTTCTTCTCTTCCTCGGAACCATTACACCAGTGAATATTCGCCGGACGGCAAAGAGCGGCCACCTCTTCGACCCATTTCCGCACGCCGACGTGGTCGGTGGGGCAATCCCGGAGTGCAGAGGCATAGTTCGATGGAGGCGAAGCATGTGAAGGGGTGGTCGTTTTCATTCCCAGGACTCTACGGTAAGCTATGGAAGGGGGTCTGCGCATGGATTGGCGAAGAACGGACTTTTTTGGTGGAGGAAAACGGCCTCCACAAGAGAGGAACGAAGAAGAAGGTGGCAAAGCGGGGCGGCAGGCTCTACAAAGCGGTTCCTATGCGCTTTTTGCGAGGACTGGCCAGGCCGCTGCTCTTGGCTTCCCTGCCGGTTTCCCTTCTGCTGTGCGGCTGCCCTTCCGTCGGGGTCCATCCCCTGGACGGGGCCGATACGAGCAAGGGCAGCGGGCCCGGAACCGTGGTTGCGGCACAGGCGGCGAAGCCGAATATCCTCTACGTTTCCCCCTTCGGCTTCGAGCGGTGCGCCCTGAACGTCGATCGGGAGGGGGCCGAACTGGAACTCTTCAAGAGCGACATCGCCAAGGCCTTTGCCGCCGACGTGGCGGAGCGGCTGGTCAATATCGAGGCGGGACCGTCCTGCAATATCCTCGCGGCGGGGAAGCCGCCCCGGGTGCCCCAGGCGGCGTGGTGGGTCACCGGCCGCTTCACCCGGATCAACCAGGGGAGCCGGGCCTTGCGGGCCTTCGTGGGGATGGGGAGCGGGGGGACGAAGTTCGAGACGGAGGTGGAGGTCTACGACCTGGCGAGCTCGGGCATGAAGCCGCTGTTCTCCTTCGTCACCTCGGGCGGGAGCGGGGCGGCGACGGGGGCCCTGGTCGGGATCACGCCCCTGACGATGCCGCTGAGCGCCGCCGTCGACAGCCGCGCCGGGCTTTCCGACGACCGGGCCAGGACGGCGCGGATGATCGCCGCCTATGTCTCGGAGCAGCTGGCCGCATGCGGCGCGATCCCGTGGTCCTCGGTGAAGGAGGCCAAGCGCCTCGACGAGGCCGACTCGACCGGGGTGACCGGGGACGCGCCTCCGGCGGAAGAGGGGATGAGCGGCCCGTCGCCCACGCACGCGGCGTCGGGGACGAAGAGGCGGTAGGGGGGGCGCGAGGTTGTGGGTACGGCCCTTCGCCCCCCTACCGCC
>CAISZB010000031.1 GCA_903889845.1 uncultured Verrucomicrobium sp.
ATCAGCACCATGAGCCGCCCCAGGGCGCTGGCCGCCGAAGGGAGGAAGGCCTCCTCCTCCTCGAAGAGATCGACGAAGCGGTTGCGGAATGCCGTCTGTTCCGGCGTCCGGGCCCGCCCTGAAAGCTGGCCCGTGACGCGCACCTGGGTTGGGGTTGGCGCACTCATGATTCCATGGGGTCTCAGTGAAAGCTTTGAGTTAACCCGGTCAAAGATCAACCCAAATTGCTCGCAATTAAGGCACAAAGGTTTCGCCGCCGTTTCTTTTTGCAGACGAAAAAGCGGGGGACTCGCCTTTTGCGCGACGCGGTTCTACGATCCCCTTTCCCAATGAGCCCCTCTTCCCGCCAAATCGATCCGATCCCCGACGAGCGCCCCCTCGCCACCCTGAAGATGGGAGGGGAACTGGCGCTCTCGTCCCTGTCCGCGTTGCTTCGCGCCTGCGACCGGGCCGCCGCGTCGCTGGTGAGGGACGGATCGGTCCCCGACGAGATCGACATCGCCGAGGTCGCGAACCAGAAAAAGAGCCTCGTCCTCCACAGCCGCAAGGTGACGGGCGGCGGCGACTTGGCGACGCTGGAAAAATTCTGCCAAAAAAACGGCCTGACCTACCGGCGCGTCACGCGGGGCGGGGCCTTTGCCGACACGACGGAATCCTTCTGGCAGCCCGGCATGGTCCTGCCGCACAAGTTCCAGGTCAACGCCCGGACGGGCGACCTCCTCTACCCGATGACCTTTCTCCTCGCCTTGCGGAACCAAAAAGTCAACCTGAACGAGTGGGTCCTCTCCTTCCAAGACAATTTTCCGACGCAGATCCCGCCCCTCGACCTGGTCTCCTGAGGGAGGGGGACGGGGAGCTCCTCGTCTGGGTTGTGCCTCTCCACGAGGAACGGCCCGGGGGCTGGGAGGACATCCTCTCGGCCCCGGAACGGGAACGGGCGGCGGCCTTCACGGCTGAGGTGGGGCGCGTCCGCTACGTCCGCACCCGGTTCGCGCTTCGGCGCATCCTGGGCGGGCTGTTGGGAGTGGAGCCCGCCGCCGTCGCCATCGACCTCGACCCCGGGGGGAAGCCGGTCCTGGCCGATGGCGCGCTGGAGTTCAATCACGCCCACACCGACGGCCTCGCCCTCGTCGCCGTGGCGCGGGGGACGCCCGTCGGCATCGACGTCGAACGGGAGGGGCGCCGCTCCGATTTCCGCGCCATCGCCGCCCGCTTCTTTGCTTCCCAAGAAAGGGTCTTCCTCGAACAGGAAGAGACCGAGGAGCGCTTCCTCCAACTCTGGACCCGCAAGGAGGCCGTCCTCAAGGCGGCGGGGACCGGCCTCGCCGGAGGGATGGAGACCTTCTGCGTCGCCTCCCGCGACGGATGGCATGACGGGTTGGTTTTCGAGGAGCGAGGGTACGTTGTCCGGGACATCGCCGTGCCGGAAGGGTATAGGGCGGCTTTGGCGGTACTGGCGGCGGAGCGGGAAGTGCGCTAAACTCGTCCCATGCCCAAGACCGTCTCCCCGCACGAACTCCAGCGCCTCCTTGCAGCCGATTCCGCCCTTCCCCTTCTCGACGTCCGCACCCCGGCGGAGTATGCCGGGGCGCGCCTGACGCAGGCACGGAACGTCCCTCTCGACCGCCTGAATCCCGGGACCATTGCGGGGCTCTCCTTGCCCGAAGGGAAGCCGGTCTACCTCCTCTGCCAGGCCGGGAAGCGGGCCGCGATGGCCGCCGAAGCCTTCGCGGCTGCGGGACGCGACGTCGGCGTCGTCGTCGAGGGCGGCCTCAACGCGTGGACGGCGGCGGGCCTGCCGGTGGAGAAGGGGACGGGCGGCGTCATCAGCCTGGAGCGGCAGGTGCGGATCGGCGCGGGCTCCCTCGTCCTGCTCGGCGTCCTCCTCGGCCACTTCGTCCATCCGGGGTTCTATTGGCTCTCCGGCTTCGTCGGCGCGGGGCTCGTCTTCGCGGGCGTCACCGATTTCTGCGGCATGGCGCTGGTGTTGGCGAAGTGCCCGTGGAATCGGTAGAAGGACGTCACGGGGTCGGCTTCACCTTCACCCAGGGCGGCGGTTCTTCCTTTCGGGTCGGCATCGAGAAATCGGTGACGCGGGTGGCGTCCTCCGGGGGATGAAACTCGAATTGCTCGGTCGAAAGGGCTTCGTTGGTCCGCCAGTTGGAGAAGGTGAGGGTGTTTCCGGTCTGCGAATCCAGGGCCCAACTTGCCTGGACTAAAAAGGGGCTCTGGCCGGAGGCGAACCAGAGATCGGTCGTCGATTTTCTTTCCCTGAGTATCGACGTCAGGCGCACGTGCTCGGCGGGGATTTCGCCGATTTTTTCGGGGCCGACGTAGGTGCCGGACGTCCAGCGGTTCACGAGGGGACCGAAGGGGTATTTGGCCAGCAGGGCCTCGAACAGGGCCGTGTTGACGAGGACCCGCCCGTAGGACAGCTGGGTATTGGTCGTGAGCAGTTCCGAGAGTTCGGGGGGAGCCGGAGCGAGGAGGTATTCCTTCTTGTTGCCGTTGGGGACGGAGGAAATCACGTAGGCGGCGGTTGTCTTCCCGTTCGACAGGAGCATGCCGCCGCTGCCAACGCCGGATTTCTTGACGAAGGCGAAGGAGTCGGGGCGGGACATGGCGATGGAAAAGGTTTCGGTCGCCTCCATTTTGATCCCGAGTTCCGGGTGGTTGTTCTTTAAAACGTTGCTGCCGTCGGCCTGGAAGCTTGAGAGGTCGGCGTAGAATCCGCTGGCGTTGCCGAGGATTTCGAGCGTCTTGGCGTCGAGGGCCGGATCGTCGGCGCGGAGCGGAAGCGCGGAGGAGAAAGCGAGACCGAGGAAAAGGAGGGAAGCCAGTCCGCGCCGCAGGCGTCTCGGGATCATGGGCAGAGGCTACAAGATGGACCGGGGATGTCGATGGGGGATATTTTTGAACCCCGGCGCGGCCTTCCCAAAGTGCATGACATGTTCTAGGCTGGGGCGAGATGAAGAAGCCCGCCTGTCCGATGTGCGAGATGACCGAAGTGCTGGATCATCCCGAGAAATGGGAATGTGTGACCTGCGGTCACGAATGGGAGCGGGAGGCCCAGCCGGAGGAGCCCTCCACGCGCGTCGTGAAGGATGCCCACGGCACGATCCTGGCGGACGGCGACACGGTCGCCCTGATCAAGGACTTGAAGCTGAAAGGGTCCTCCCAGGTCATCAAGGGCGGGACGAAGGCGAAGGGCATCCGCCTGGTCGACGGCGACCACGAGATTTCCTGCAAGATCGACGGCACCGCCATCGGCCTGAAGGCCTGTTTTGTGAAGAAGGCGTGAGGGGGGGGAGCGCCGGGGGAATCAGGGATGTGATTGGACCCTCCTTGGAGGGCTGCAACCCCTCCATTCGTTCAAACGCGCGGATAGGCTCTAAACGGTACAGGGAAGTGCAGCGATTGCCTCCCGGCCCTGCAATTCAGTTATCCCCTTTATCTCTTTGTCGCTATCGCGACGGCAGTGTACCCAGCCCCGAAGGGCATCACCTGCTACTTCGCGCCCCCCAATCGGTATTACGCTTTGAACTCCGTCGCCTGCAATTCCCTCCCCCGGGCGAGGACGGCGGGGAGGTCGATCTGGGCGAGGCCTGGCAGGGGGTCCCGGTCGAAGGCTTCGAGGACGGCTTTTTGCGCGGCGAGGGTGAGGAGGCGGCCCCCCTCGTCGTTGATCAGCGCGAGGCCCTCATCGACGAAGGCGTCGAGGTGGAGGGCGAGGTAATCCATGATCCGATGGAAGCGGGGCGCCCAGTACATGGCCTCCTCCGGGGTGCAGTGGAACCGGGAGAACATCGCCCGGACGCGGAGGACGATGGCGTAGACGTCGGTCTGCTTGCCTAGGGCGATCGTTTCCCCGTTGAGGACGACGGTCTCCGCGAGGCCGGCCTCCTGCCACGCCTCGGAGTGCTGGACGAAGTTGAGGAAGGGGTAGGTCATTGAGGAGGGGTTCTTCGGTGGAGGGTGGGCGATGGGAGTGAGGTCGAACTACTTCCGGGGCTGCCAATCGACCTGATCCGCGTGGGAGGCCATGTAATCGGCAAGATTTCTAGGATCGGTTCCTTTTACATCGGCGAGCAGGGGCGCCAAGGGATCGGGGATTGGCTTGCCTGAAAACTCGTAGAAGCCCTTCAACATGGGGGCCGATTGCCGGAGTTCCTCGTTGAAGCCGAGTTCTTTCATTCCCACGAACGACGCGGCCATATTGGTTGCGACGAGCTTCTCCAAGTCGGCGTATTTCTGTTCCTGAATCAGGGTCGCATAGATCACCCGCTCCCGGGCCGTGGCCCCCCATTGCATCTTCACGACGGTTTGGGGGCCTTTGAATGTCACGACCGCCATCGTCCCGACACCGACGAGGAGGCCGACCAGGAAGAAGAGAATCGATGGGAGGAGTTTTTTCATGCGGTTTTATCCGGTGGAGGGTGGCGGGGCGAGCTGCGCCGAGGCGGAGGAGGCGAGGCGGCGCTCGAAGAGGTGGGCGTGGATCGGTTTGCCCTCGGCGCGGAAGACGGCCTCGAAGTCGGTGGGGGGGTAGAGGGCGTTCTGGTCCGCCGCGCCGGGGAGGGGGCCGAAGAGGGGGCAGGCCGCGAAGACTTCTTCGGCCCACGCGCTGTAGCCGGGGTGGTCGGTGACGAAGCGGAGGAGGCCCCCCGGCGGGGAGGGCGCGGGCGGCGATCTCCAGGAAATCGGGCCGGATGATCCGGTTTTTCCAGTGGCGGCGCTTCGGCCACGGGTCGGGGAAGAGGACGTGGATTTCGTCGACGCTGGCGAAGGGGCACATCCGCTCGACGACGAGATC
>CAISZB010000032.1 GCA_903889845.1 uncultured Verrucomicrobium sp.
CCCCAGTTCATCTGCAGCCGCGAGGCGTGGAAGAACCCGGTGAAGCGGAAGAAGATCGAGTCGATCGCCCTCCTCCTCCAGGCCGCCCTCACGGCCCGGGACAAGGTCGGCCTGAAGATGAACGTGCCGTCGAAGAAGCTGGCCTATCTCCTGAAGACCCTTCCCGCCCTCCGCCGCCCCACCGTCTCCCCCCTTTCCGACAAGGGCTGGGTCGCGGTTGAGACGATCCTCGACGAGCGGATCGTCCGCGATCTGATCCCCCCGCTGAAGGAACTCGGGGCCGAAGGCATCATCGAATATCCCCTCAACAAGGTTGTTTACTAAGGACATCGGAAAGGGATTCGCAAAAAAATCCGTTTTGGCCTCGCTCGGGATTGACGTCCCATGCCGGATCGGTATTCTTGCCCCTCCTTTTGTAGAAATCACCAGAAAGCAGAAAAAACCATGGGTTCGTTAAAGAAGCGCCGTAAAAGCAAGATCAATAACCACAAGCGCCGCAAGCGGCGGCGTGAGAATCGCCACAAGAAGCGGTTGCGCTACAAGGCCTAGGCGACTAGGCTGCCATGGTGAAAACGGCCCGGCCTTTCTGCTCCCGTACAGGGATGAGGAAAGTCCGGGCCGGTTTTTCCAAGAGCCTGGTATCCGGGCTCCTTTTCTTCCTCTTCGGCCCCGGTCCGGGGTTGTCATTCCTTCGCGCCCAGGCGCCTCCCCTTCAGCCGATTCCTTCCCAGGAACAGGCTCAAGTCGTCGCGCCCACGCAAGACGCTCCGTCCTTCTCCGCTCCCTCCATCCCTTCCGTTTGGAACGCCGATGAAGGCCGGTGGGAGGCCCTCGTTCCCGTCGCCCTCCCCCCGCGCCTTGAAGGGCTCGCCGCCGCCTGCGCCCTCTACACCCAGGGCTACCAGCTGGAAGTGGAGAGCGGCCTCGGCGCGGCGATTCCCCTCTACCGGGCTGCGCTGAAGCAGGACCCCTCCTGCATCGCCCTCTATCTCAAGATCGCCCTCTCCCTCCTCACGGAGCACCGCATCGCCGATGCCGACTCCCTCCTGAACGACGGCCTCGCCGCCAATCCCGATTCGGCCTCCCTCCTTGCCGCCCTCGCCCTCACCCGCGAATCCGAGGGGCAATGGGCCGACGCCCTCCGCTTCGCCGCTCGGGCGAAGGAAATCGCCCCGGAACACCTCCTCGCCCACCGGGTCGCCTTCGAGACCCTCCGCAACCAGCGGAAGGAGACCGACGCCCTCCAGATGATCCGGGCCGCCGCCGCCGTTCCTGTCGAGAAGATCCCGAAGGCCCAGGACTGGGCCGCCCTGGCCCGCCTCTACACGGAACTCGCCATCTCCATGGGCCCCCTCCCCTCTCCGACCGCCGCCCCCGCGACCTCCTCCAAGCCCGCCCCGGCGCGGAATCCCCTGGCCGACCTCATCCTGCCCTTCTACACGAAGGCCCTCTCCCTCGGCCCCCCGACGCGGGACCTCCTCCGCCAGCGCGGGGAATTCAGCCTCTACCTCGGGAAGAAGGACGAGGCCTACGGCTTCCTCAAGCAGGCCTCGGCCCTCGACGGCGCCAACGTCGAGATC
>CAISZB010000033.1 GCA_903889845.1 uncultured Verrucomicrobium sp.
AGTCGGTCCATCTTCGCGTCGTCCCCTTCGACGAGTCGGTCCACGGCCCCTCCGATCCTCCCCCGCGCACCAGCGGCGTCCGGGGCACCGACCTCGTCGCCGCGCTCGCCTCCGTGGGGGAGCAGGGCCGTTTTTCCGACGCCGACGGCGTCCTCCTCCTCACCGACGGCGGCGACGAGCCGGTGATCCCGGCCACGCTTCCGGCGATGCCCCTCGCCCTCGTCGGCATCGGCACGCCCTCCACGTCGTGGAACGACATCGGCCTCGGCGCGGTGACCGTCCCCGACGCGGTCGAGGAAGGGGCCGAATACGACCTCGCCGCCGAGGTCTTCGCCGGGCAGGGCACCCCCGCCGCTCCCCTCGCCGGGATCAAGGTCGCGCTCGACGCCTGGCAGGAGGGCAATCCCGGATCGTGGAGCGAGGTCCAATCGAAGACCGTCAATCTCCAATCGTTCCGCGCCGCCGTCTCCTTCCATCTGCGTGCCGGGACGGGGACCGCCGGAGACCGTTACCGCCTCCGGTTGCCCGAACTGCCGGGGGAACTGACCTACGCCGACAACACCCGGACCGTCGCCGTCGCCCTCCGCAAGCGCTCCCTCCACGTCCTCTACTTCACCCAGGAACTGGGCTCCGACTACAAGTACCTCCGTTCCGAGCTGGCCGCCGACCCGGGCATCGCCTTCACGGCTATGTACCGCGTCCTCGACGACCGCTTCACTGTCCAGGGGGACCGGACCGGGGCCGAAAACCTCGACCGGGGCCTCCCCGCCGACGACGCCGCGCTGCGGCGCTACGACTGCATCCTCCTCGGCTCCTTCCCGGCAAGCCTCCTTTCCGACGCCCAGGCCTCGGCCCTCGTCCGGTACGTCGAGGGCGGCGGGGCGCTGGTCCTGCTGGGCGGGGAGGCCTCCTTCGGCCGGGGCGGCTACGACCGGAGCAAGCTGGCCCCCCTCATCCCGTGGGCGATCTCGAAGGACGAGGCCCCGCTGACGCCGGGCGGTTTCCCCGTCGGGGTGAACCCGGCGGGCACCGCCGTCGCCTTCACGGCGGGCTGGCGGGAGGCCCTCGCGGCAGCAGGCGGGGCCCCCCTCGACAGCGTGAACCAGCCGGGGAACCTCCGCCCCGGCGCCCTCTCCCTCCTCGACGCCACCGTTTCGGGCCGCGCCCAGCCCGTCGTCGCGCTGGAGCCCTACGGCAAGGGACAGGTCCTCGGCATCGCCACGAACACCCTGTGGCACTGGGCCACGGCGGGGGCCGAGTTGAAGGGACTCTACGGGAAATTCTGGCGGCAGACCCTGCGGGGACTGACGCAAAAGACCGAGGGTGGCGCGAAGCTCGCCCTCCGCTGGGACCGCGACCGCTACCGGCCCGGGGAGTCGGCCTCGCTCGAAGTCCGCTTCCTTGACGCCACCGCCTCCAGTGCCAGCTCCGGGACGCTCCGGCTGGTCGGCACGCTGACCGGGCCCGGAGAGGGGGAGAAACAGGACATCCCCCTCACGCCGCGCGTCGGCCAGGCCGGTCTCTACGCGGCGCAGATCCCCCTACCCCGCCGGGGGGACTACGTCTTCCACCTCGCCGCCTACGTCGGCGACCATGTCGTGGAGAACGACGAGCGCGCCCTTTCCGTCGCCCCCGGCCTCGAAGAGGGGGCGAGCCCCGAATTGAAGAAAGGCTTCCTGCGCGAGATCGCCAAACGGACCGAGGGAGTCTATCTTTCCGAGAGCGAGGGCGCGGAAGGAGTCGCCGCCTTCGTGAAGGAAAAGCTCCTCTCCCGCGCCCGCGAGGCGGCTCCAGGCTTGCCCCTGACCGACATGAAACACGTCTTCCTGATCCTCGTCCTGCTCCTCCTCATCGCGGAGTGGTTCCTCCGGCGGCGGAAGAATCTGCTATGAAATCCCTCCTCCTTTTCTTCCTCCTCGCCTCGGCGGCGGGCCTGCGCGCCGACGGCCTGCCGGGCAAGGTCTCCTGGTCGGACGGGCGGACGGCGGACGGCGCGGTCTCCCTGACCCAGGGGAAGGAATTCCACCTCTTCGTCGCGGGAGAAAAAGCGCAGACCGTCGTCCGCTTCGAGGACGTCCGCACCATCGAGATGGTCCCCGAGAAGGAGGAAATCCGCGAGGGCTTCGCCTTCGTCGAACCGGGCCAGGCGCGGACCGAGAAAACCGGCGAGGTCTACCCCACCCGCTCCTTCCTCGCCCGGCTCACCCTCCGCGACGGCACGGTGAAGGAAGGCCACCTGGCCACCACCGTCCTCTACGTCGAGGACAACGGCGCGGTCTCGAAAGTCGTCCTCCTGGCGAAGCAGACCGGCAAGATCGGGCAGAAGCTCGAAGACCTCTCCTACCCGACCAAGATTTCCTTCGGCGGAGCCGACACCGCGGCCTCCCTCCGCCTCGACCTCTCCCAGGCGGGGCTCTCGAAGCCGGGCGCCCTCACCGTCGCGGCGAAGCCCGATCTCTCCCTCCTCGACGCCCGCCCGGAGCCGGGGAATCCCCTCGCGTGGCTCATCCCGCTCGGCGACGCGGGGCGGATCCTCTTCGCCATCGAATGCGCCGACGGCCTCCACGTGGCGTGGCCCGTCGCGGCGGAGGCCACCCCCGGATCGGTCGAGGCCGCCCGGGCCGTCGAGGCCTCTTTCCCCTCCGTCCGGGACTTCTACGACACGGTAAAGCTCGAAGGATGCTTCTTCGATCCCGACAAGGGGGACGTCTACACGATCATCCTCTTCTCCCGGACGGCGACGAC
>CAISZB010000034.1 GCA_903889845.1 uncultured Verrucomicrobium sp.
CAGCTAAGAGCCCGTAGGGGGAGAAGAACGCGCGGTTGGAGGCTTTTCTTCTCCCGAGGCGGTAGCCTCGGCTGAATCCCCGAATCTCCGAGGGTACGTACGGCGCGGGGAGACGGGACCAATACGCCCAGACTCCTATTGGGGTATGGCCTGTAGGGATGCGTCCTCCTTACCGCGCAGCATCAGAGCCGTGTCTGCACGCTGGACAGCGCCTCCCCCATCGCCTTCGCGGAGGCTTCCCAGCTCAGGACGTCGGCCCGGGAGATGGCCCCGGTGGAGAGGGCGCTCCGTTCCTGGACGTTCGTGGCGATCCGCACCATCGCAGCCGACCAGGCGGGGATGTCTCCCCACGGGACGAGGAGGCCGCTCTTCCCGTCCTGGACGGCGTCGCGCAGGCCGGGGACGTCGGCGGCGATGGCGGGGGTGCCGCAGGCGGCGGCCTCGATCACGGAGAGGCCCCACCCCTCCTTCCGCGAGGGGTAGAGGAGGGCGGTGGCCTCCCGCATGAGGGCGATCTTTTTTTCCTCCGAGACGGTGCCCAGGAAGCGGACGCGGTCCCCCAGGTCCAGTTCCCGCGCCAGGGCCTCCAGCCGGGGGCGGTCGTCGCCCTCCCCGGCGATGAGGAAGCGGTGGCGCAGGAGGCCGGGGAAGCTCGGCATCGCGGCGAAGGCGCGCAGGGCGACGTCGAGCGATTTGTAGCGGCGGAGCCGACCAACGTAGAGGAAGGTCAGGGTCTCCCGTCGGGGCCATTGCGGAGTGTGGAGCCGGGTGTCGAAGCCGTAGGGAATGACGTGGAGGTTGCGGTGGGGCAGGCCGCGCGCGGCGAGTTCGTTCCGGGTGCTCTCGCTGATGGGGAAGAGGGGGGTGGAGCGGTAGCAGAGGGGGAGGAGGGCCTCCCCGAGCCAGATGAGGAGGCCCCCGGCGAGGCCGGCGGCGGCGGGGGCGGTCTCCCCCAGGAGGTGGGGGACGATCCCGGCCACGGGGAGCCTGGGGAAGAACCACGGGAGGAAGAAGGGGAGCTTGTCGATCCCCTCGACGACGAGGTCGTAGCGGTGCCGGTTTTTCCGACCGTACAAATGGCGGAGGACGGTGAGGCCGAAGAGGGGTTCCGGGCCCCGGCGCAGGAGGCGGATGCCGTCGCTGGTCTCCGCGACGGGGGCGCCGGGGAAGGAGGAGCAGAGGTAGTCGATCTCCCAGCGCCACGGACCGTCGGGCGAGGCGAGGCGGCGGAAGATCTCGTGCAGGGCCCGTTCCGCGCCGCCCGCCCGGGGATTTTTCCAGTCCCGGTATTCGACGAGGAGGAGTTTCACGGGTGCGGTTGCGGCTCCGCCGCCTCCCGCTTTTCCAGAGGTTGATTCCGAACGATGAGGAAGAGAAAGAGCCCCGCCGTGCCGATCCAGGCGAGGAGGGAGAGGCCGATGGCGAGGGGGTACCACGCGGGAGGCCGGAAGCGGAAGGTGATCGATGCCCCCGGATGGGTGAGGGGCGCGGCGAGGTAGGCGCCGAGGGCCCGGCAGACGGGGACGGGGCGGCCGGTTTCGTCGGAGGCGGTCCAGTCGGGATGCCAGTTCTCCGGGACGACGACCCAGGCGGCATTGTAGGGGGCGGGGGCGAGGGCGATTTCCTGCGGCCCGGCGTTGGCGCGATGGGGGCGGGCGAGGGCGAGGTGGGAGGGGGTCGGCGAGGGGGCGCCTTGCGGGGTCGGGTCGGGCGGCGTCGGCAGGTCGGCGGGATCGACGCCGGGTTCGATGGCCCAGACGCCGGTGGCGTAGAGGGAGAGGAATTGGGAGGGCGGCGTGCCGGGGGGCGAGAGGCGGATGAGGGCCTCCGGCAGGGCCGAGGCGGGGGCGGCGGCTCCCTCGACCTGGAGGAGGGCGAAGCGGGTGTTCTCGAAGGCGACGGGGAAGAGGGTGCTCAGCTCCTTCTCGAAGTCGGGCGGGAGGTCGGGATCGGTCTTGTCGAGGAGGACGTGGGAGACGCCCCC
>CAISZB010000035.1 GCA_903889845.1 uncultured Verrucomicrobium sp.
AAGCGATTATCCCCGGTCCCGAAGGGCCGATAGGCCCTTCGCCCCTACTTCACCGCATCACCCTTCCCCTGCTGGCTATGCCGAATATCGTCCGCGCGATAGAGGTAATACACCTCTTCCGCGATATTCTTCGCATGGTCGGCGATCCGCTCGATGTTCCGGGCGACGAGGGAGAGGTTCAGCGCGCGCGTGATCGTGGAAGGGTCCTCAAGCATGAAGCTCGTCATCTCCCGCTGGAGCTGGCGGTTGATCTCGTCGATCTGCTTGTCGCGCTTCACGATCTCCTTCGCCAGGTCGGGCTTCTCCTCGACGAAGGCGGTGATCGCGTCGCGGAGCATCTCCGTGGCCAGGGTCGCCATGCGGGGGATGTCGATGAGGGGCTTGAGGAGCGGCTGGCTGCTCAGCTCCTTCGAGCGGCGGGCGATGCCGACGGCCTGGTCGGCGATCCGTTCCAGGTTCGTCCCGATCTTCGAGGCGACGAGGATGAAGCGGCAATCCTTCGCCACGGGGGCCTGGAGGGCCATGAAGGCGATGACCTGCTCGTCGATATTGATCTCCAGCTGGTCGATCTCGTCGTCGGTCGACTCGACCGTCTCGGCCAGCTTCTCCTCGCGTTGGACGAGGGAGCGCATCGCCAGGCCGAGGTTGCGGTCGGTGAGGCTGGCCATCATCAGCAGGGTTTCGCGCAGCTTGGTCAGGTGGGTCTCGAAGGTCGTGGAGGTCATGAGGGGGATCGGAGCAAAGGGTTAGGCGATGGGGAGGGCGCGGAGGGAGCCCGATGGTTCAACCGAAGCGGCCGGTGATGTAATCTTCGGTCTGCTTCTGGCTCGGATTGGTGAAGAGCTTCTCGGTCCGGTCGTATTCGATGAGCTTGCCGAGGTAGAAGAAGGCCGTCCGGTCGGAGCAGCGGCCCGCCTGCTGCATGTTGTGCGTCACGATGACGATGGTGAACTGCCGCTTCAACTCGTGGATCAACTCCTCCACCTTGATCGTCGCGATGGGGTCGAGGGCGGAGCAGGGTTCGTCCATCAGGATGATCTCCGGGTTCACCGCGGTCGTCCGGGCGATGCAGAGGCGCTGCATCTGGCCGCCGGAGAGGCCCAGGGCGCTGCTCTGGAGGCGGTCCTTCACCTCGTCCCAGAGGGCGGCGCCGCGCAGGCTCTTCTCGACGACTTCGTCGAAGAGGCGCTTGTCGTTGATCCCCTGGATGCGGAGGCCGTAGATGACGTTCTCGTAGATCGACTTCGGGAACGGGTTCGACTTCTGGAAGACCATGCCGACGCGCTTCCGCAGCTCGATCACGTCGACGTCGGGGGAGTTGATGTCGATGCCGTCGATCCGGATCTGCCCCTTGGAGACGCGGGTGCCGTCGATCAGGTCGTTCATCCGGTTGAGGCAGCGCAGGAGGGTCGACTTGCCGCAGCCCGATGGCCCGATGAAGGCCGTGACCTGCTTTTCCGGGATCTGGAGGGTGATGTCGTGCAGCGTCTCGTTCGTGCCGTAGCAGAAGCTGACGCCGTCGACTTCGATGATCGCGCGGCCATGCTCGGCCTCGCGGCTGGTCAGGGAGGGGGCGGGAGAGAGGTTCGGGCTCATCGCGTGGGGGGTGGGGGTTGTGGAAGTGTACAAAGACATAGCAGAGGTTACCATTTGAAGCGATTCCGCATTTTGATCCGCAGCCAGACGGCGCTCATCGCGATCCCGATCACGATAAAGAGGAAGACGAAGGCGGTGCCGTATTGGACCTTCTCCGTGTAGGCGTTCTGCGGGACCTTCGAACTGACGACGTAAATATGGTAGGGCAGCGCCATGACGCCCTGGAAGAAGAAGTCCATGGCGTGCTTCACCTGCCAGGGCAACTCGTCCCGGATGACGTAGGCGGCGGTGAACATGATCGGCGCCGTCTCCCCGGCGACGCGGGCGACGCCCAGGATGGAAGAGGTCAGGATGCCGGGCAGGGCGTAGGGGAGGACGTTGTTCCAGATCGTCTGCCACTGGGTCGCGCCGAGGGCCAGGGACCCCTCGCGGAAGCCCTTCGGGACGGCCTGGAGCGATTCCTCGCTCGCCGTGATGATGACGGGGAGGACCATGAAGGCGAGGGTGAACCACCCGGCCAGGAGGGAGGTCCCCCATCCGAAGGTGACGCAGAAGAGGCTGTAGCCGAAGAGGCCGAAGACGATCGAGGGAACGCCGGAAAGATTCAGGATCGCCAGCCGGATCGCCCCGATGATCGGCCCGCGGCGGCTGTATTCGCTGAGGAAGATCGCCGAGCAGACGCCGAGGAAGAGGGCGATCGTCATCGAGCCGACGACGAGGAGGACCGTCCCGACGATGCAGGGGAAAATGCCCCCGGCGGAGTAGACGTAGTTCGCCTTTTCCGGCGGCAGCGCCTCCCCCTTGTCCAGGCGGGCGCGGTATTCGGTGTCGCCGACTTCCATCTCCGGCCCGCCCTCGTTGCCGAGGACGTGGAGGGTCTCCGGCTTCTCCGTGAGGAAGGCGACGTTCACGAACGGGAAATGGTCGCGGAAGATGACCGGCGCCCCCTTCACGATGATCGTCCCGAAGATGCCGAGGGCACAGAAGAGGACCGCATAGGTGACCAGGCGGAAGGCCCAGAAGCAGGCCGACTCCAACCGCGTCGAGACCGTTACACGGTGCTGGAACTTGTTGGGAGGCATGGCGGTCATGGAAGGGAGGGGCGAAAGTTAAGCGGAGACGACCCGGTAGCGTTTGACGACGAGCTGGGCCAGCCAGTTGATGAAG